>JBBRVF010000085.1:0-6162 GCA_038247145.1 Solirubrobacterales bacterium
ATACTTTGACTCGCGCGCGGCCTCGAGCGCGGCGATCGCCGGATCCTCGGCCACCGTGGCCCGCCGGTTGCCCCAGAGCGGGTAGCTGACGAAGGTGGCCGCGGCTCCCAGCAACAGCACGAAGTAGACGAACTCCATCAGCCAGCCCTGTTTCGTCGGGGTCGACGGGCCGGCCAGGCGGCAAACAGGGCTCCGAGGATGGTGATGATGGCGCCGATCCAGATCCAGGTGACCATCGGGCTGACGATCACCCGGAAGGTCGCGGGAGTGGCCATCTCGGGCCGCGCGTAGTCCGCGATTATCCGGTCGGTTGCCAGGCCCTGGACCGCCACCAGTTGCTGGGTCAGCGCTCCGGCCTGTGACGGGTCCCTCTGAATGGCCGGAAGCACGCGGGAGCGCATGTAGGCACCGAAGCGGTCGTCGGCAGTCTCGGCCCGTTTGCGGATCTCCTCCGTATCCGGTTCGACCGATACCCAGAAATCCTTGCGGGCGCCGGCGCTGAGGCCGACCTCGCTGGTCGCCACGCCCTCGAAGTAGCCGGAGATTGTCCGGGTGCCGGAGGTCCGCTGGTAGTAGCGCCTGGTCGGCGTCATCGTCGCGAAAGGCTCGCCCTCCCGCCGGACCGAGACTTCGGCCCCGAAAACGATCGCCTGGCCGTCACGGGAGACGGTCGGCTTTTCGTAGGTGAGGGTGTAGCGCTCGACCTGGACCGACTCGCCGGGAGCGAGGGTGACGTCGACTTTGTCCTGAAAGCTGGAGGAGGCGGCGACTCCGACCAGCAGGAGGACGAAGCCGAAATGGACCGTGTAGCCGCCGTAGCGTCGGCGGTTCCGGGTCGCCACGGCCCAGATCGAGGCCGGGATCGAACCCCCGGCGCTGGAGCGCCGGGCGGCCGCTCCGCGCCAGGTCTCCTGCCCCAGCGCGACCACAGTGAAAGCGGCCAGGACGAAGACCGCGAGCGCCCAGAGGTTGTCGGCAGCGTCGGTGAATACCAGCAGCACGATCAACATCACGAGCGAGGCGGCTGTCGGTATCGGGAAGACCCGCCTTATCCCCGGCCAGGAGATGCGCCGCCAGGCAAGCAGCGGGCCGATTCCCGTAAACAGCACCAGAGCGACCGCCAAAGGTGTCGTATAGCGGTCGAACCAGGGGGCGGCCAGGACTGCCTTGGTGCCGGTGAAAAGTTCTGAGATCAGCGGGAAAAAAGTTCCCCAGAAGACGATCACGGTAAGTCCGACCAGCAGCAGGTTGTTGATCAGAAAGACCGCCTCGCGGGAGGCCATCGAGTCGATCCGCTTCTGCGCCCTGAGTTGCGGTAGCCGGGAGATGATCAGCGCCGTCGAGCCGGCCAGGACGAGAATGATCAGCCCGAGGAAATAAGGGCCGACCGTGGAGTCACCGAAGGCGTGGATTGACTGGAGCACTCCCGAGCGGACCAGAAACGTGCCGAGCAGTGCAAGGGTGAAACTGGCGACGATCAGGCTGACGTTCCAGACCTTGAGCATTCCGCGCTTTTCCTGGACCATGATCGAGTGGATGTAGGCGGTGGTGATCAGCCACGGCATGATCGAAGCGTTTTCGACCGGATCCCACGCCCAGTAGCCGCCCCAGCCCAGTTCGGTGTACGACCAGCGGGCGCCCAGGATGACCCCGATACTGAGAAAGGTCCAGGCGATCAGGGCGAAGCTGCGCGTGGACTTGATCCAGGCGGCGTCGATACGGCGGGTGATCAGGGCACCGATCGCGAAAGCGAAAGGTACGGTCAGCGAGACGTAGCCGATGTAGAGCATCGGCGGATGGATGATCATCGACGGATGCTGGAGCAGCGGGTTGAGGCCGACGCCGTTGGCCGGGACTTGTTTCAGCGTGTCGAAGGGGTTGACGTTGCCACCGAAGAGCATCAGCGAGGTGAAGAAGACGGCGATCCCCAGCATGATCGCCGCTGCCCAGGGGACGACGTCACGCAGCTTCTCCCGGGTGAAGTAGAGCGAGACCGAAGTCACGAGCGAAAGGACGAAGGCCCAGAGCAGCAGCGAGCCTTCCTGGCTGGACCACATCGCGGTGATCTTGTAGAAGAGCGGCGTCTCCCGGGAGGAGTGGTTGGCGACGACGCTGAGGCTGAAGTCGCTGGTGATGAAGGCCACCTCGATCGTGACCACACAGATCAGCAAAAGGCCGAACAGTGCGTAGGCCGAGCGGCGGGCTGCGTCAACCCATCGACGGTCTCCCCGGGTCCCGACGAGAGCCGCCACCGAGCCGAAGACGGCGGTCAGAAAGGCGACCCAGAGGGCTGCGCCTCCGAGGCTACTGATTCTGCTTCTCCGAGAATTTCGAGGGGCATTTGGTAACGAGCGTATCCCGCTCCCCCACGAAAATCCCGTTCTCCACGGTCCCCTTGAGCACTATTTCCCTGCCGTCCCGGAAGGGGTCCGGAACGACGCCACTGTAGGTCGCGGGGATGGAGCCGCCACCCTCGCGGTCGCGAACCTCGAAGCGGATGCCGTCACCCTGCTCTTCAATCGAGCCCGGTACGACTTTGCCGGTCATCTCGTAGCTCTTGCCGGGGATCGCATCGGCGAGCTCCGAGGGCTGTCTTGCCTCGCTGGAGGCGTTGAATGACGTGTAGACGAGGCCGGTAGCCAGGACGAGGGCAAAGCCGAGCGCGACGAACAGCCTGATCTGTCGTTTCTTCTGAGGTTCCATGCGACAACAGGGATTATCGCAAGGCGGGAGCGCCGGCGTGTGTCCCGTGCGAGAATCGGCGCATGAACGCTGAAAAGAAGGTCTTCGTCATCACCGGAGCAGGCAGTGGAATCGGCGCCGCCACCGCTCGAGCGGTCAGCGACCGCTACCGGCTCGTACTCGCCGGCCGGCGCCTCGAGCCGCTCGAGGAACTCGCCGATGAGCTGGACGACGCTGTCGCGGTCTCCTGCGACGTGACCGAATGGGATCAGGTCGAGGGTCTGGCGGCGGCTGCGATCGACGCTTTCGGCGGGATCGATGCGGTCTTCGCCAATGCCGGCTTCGGCGCGAGCCGCGGATTCCTCGAAGAGTCGCCCGAGCACTGGCGCTCCATGGTCCTGACAAACGTGCTCGGACCGGCCCTGACCATCCGGGCCACGCTGCCACACCTGCTCGAGAAGGGCGATGGCCATTTCCTGATCACCAGCTCGATCGCCGGCCGCAGGGCGCTGCCCGGGTCGCTCTACTCGGCCACAAAATTCGCCGCGACGGCGATCGGCGAATCACTCAGAGCCGAGCTTCGAGCGCGCGAGGACGGCAACAGGATCCGGGTCACGCTGATCGAGCCGGGCATGGTCGACACTCCTTTCTTCGACAACCGCCCCGGCGACCAGGCATTGAGCGACGAGGACATCGCCCGGGCGGTCAACTTCGCTCTGGAGCAGCCCGACTCGGTCGACATCAACGAGATCCTGATCCGGCCGATCGGCCAGGAGACCTGACCCTGCGCCCTACCTGAGCAGCAGTCTGACCAGGCGCCAGTAGCCGCGCAGCATCAGACGAGTCGGAGCGCTCCGCACGAAAGCCGGGAAGTACGGTGAGTCGAGGTCCGGGGTCATCGTCCGGGCGAAGTCGCCGGCCGAAATCGCGCGCGAAGCCTGAATCCGGCGGCGCTCACCAATCAGCCCGGGCAGCCACCGCAGCAACTGAAGGTTCGCCGAGACTTTGCCGCGCAGCCAACCGCCGCGCGAAGCCGAAGCGAGAACGGCCAGTTCGGTGACCAGCAGGGCCGGCAACAGCAGGAGCAGTAGCGAGGCCGGATAATTCCTGACGATCATCGCCAGCCGGTTTCGCTCGAGCCAGAGGAGCTTCTGGCCACGCAGACCGAAGTCGTAGTCGTGATCGACAGTCGCCTCCGCGAGCAGGCCGAGCGACTGACCGGCGAGGCGCAGGCGGACAGAAAGGTCGGTGTCCTCCTGGTAGAGGAAGAAGCGGCCGGGGAAGCCCCCGACCTGCCGCCAGTTGGCTCGCGGGATCACCAGACAGGCCCCCGACAGGGTCGGCACGGTGCGGCTGACGCCGGCCTGCTCAGCCGGGAGGCCGTGTCCTCCGGCCCAGGAGAAACCGGTGAAATGGAGCGGGTTGCCGAAGGTATTGACAACCCGCCTCCCGTCCTCGTGGCAGACCACGAGCGGCATCCAGGCGGCCCATCCCGATCCGTCGTCGAGCGGGCGGCGGATCACCTCTCCGAAACCGGGCTCGGGTCGGGCGTCAGGGTTCATCAGCACGAGCAGGTCCCCCCCGGCCTCGGCGGCACCGCGGTTGACTCCGGCCGCGTATCCGACGTTTCGATTCATCACGACCACACGAACCGCCGGCAGGATGCCGGTGGCTACAGCCGCCGAATCGTCGCCGGAGTCGTTGTCGACGAGGATCACCTCGTCCTCCGGCCGCAGCTCGGCGGCCAGCGCCGGAAGGGACCGGGCCAGATCGTCGGCCGAATTCCAGGCGACGATCACAACTGAAATCGATGGGCTCAAAGCGGACGACGGGGATCGAACCCGCGACCTCGAGCTTGGGAAGCTCGCGCTCTACCAACTGAGCTACGTCCGCGTTCGGGCATCGTAGCCCCAGAGGGGCCGGATACTCTTTGCCGATCGCCGTTCCCCGACTGCATAAAGAGCCTTTCGACCTGCGATTTCCGGACTTCGTCCCGCTGCTCTGCGACGTTCTCTCCGGACACGACCCCGAACTGCCACGGTGCGGTTCGGCCGGACTGACCGATGCCGCGGCCTTCCACAAGGTCTCCGGCTTCCTGATCGAGGCGGCCGCCGGGGACGAGAGGTTGGCTTCGTGGATCGGTCCGGAGGAACTCGAACTGCTGATCGAACAGCGCGGCCGGGCGGTGCTTTGGACCAAAGCGCTAAATCTGGAGCTTGCCCGGGTGGAACCGGCTATAAGCGCTGCGAACCAGGGGCCGGCGATCCTGCTCAAGGGCGCCGGACTGGCCGAAGCCTTCTATCCCGACCCCGCCCTGAGGACGTCGGTCGACATCGATGTGATGGTGCAGCGGTCGCGACAGACTGCGGTCGGCAACGCTCTGTCGAAGCATGGATACGGCCCTGCAGCGGGCGAATCGCCCTGGTTCATGCGAAGCAAGCACCACGCCGAGTTCGAGAGGCCGGCCGGGCTGCGGACGTATCTGGTCGAGGTGCACAGGCAGGCAATCAACGATCCGGTTGCCGGGCCGCTCGACTACGACTCGCTGATCCAGCGAGCTCTTCCCCTGAAAGTCTCCGGAGGCCGGATCATGATCCCCTCGCCCCGTGATCAGATCTTGCTCAGCTCGCTGCACCTCGTCGCCGACATCGCCAGGAACCTGACCTCGATCAACGACCTCCGGCTGGCCGCCGAGGCGGTCGACGATCGGACCTGGTCCGAGACCTTCGAGAGGGCCGGGCAGATGGGCATGCTGTGGCCGCTGAACCGTGCGCTCGACTGCGTCGACCACTTCTTCGGCCAGAAGACAAGGCGGCCGGAACCCGCGGCTGCCCGACCTTCTTTCGGTCCGATGGTCGCCGCCGATGTCTACGCACCGAGGGTGGCGATCCACCTCGGCCAGTTTGCCGCCGCCTCGTGGAGACTCCGCGGTGCCTACCTGAAGAACCTGCTTTGGCCACCGCGTGACCAGATGGAATGGCTGGTCGATACCGAACGGGAAACCGGGACTTTGGCGCTACGGGTTCGCTACTACGTTCAAGCCTTCGCTTCACTATTTCGGGACAGATCCTGAAACAGTGGCGCCGTCGGCGTCGCCGGACAGGATCTCAGTCATCAACTCGGCGAAAGAGCTTGCCAGCCGGTCGACGCCCTCGGGCATCGAGACCCGCCAGACCGCCACACGGTCGGCAATCCGGGCCGCCCGCCGGAAGGCCTCGCCGGTCCGGTCGCTGCCGGCAAAGACCTGTGCCCTGAGCAGTGGCGGCACCGCCTCTACCGGGGAGACCCGTTCGATCGACGGCCCGGCCGAACTGCCGTCCTTCCTCGGCCCGAGCAAGACGATCGCGCCAAGCGGGGCCGGTTCAGGCGCATGAGGTGCCGGGATCCTGCGTTTGCGGATCCCCTGTCCCGTTCCTCCGGGAACTTCCTCGCGGGGATTCGACGGGTCGTCCAGCAGGCGCACTCCGAGCGGTCCGGGCC
>JBBRVF010000086.1:0-6086 GCA_038247145.1 Solirubrobacterales bacterium
CGGAAGCCAGGGCGCAACCGGCGAGGCGGTCGCCGGCTTCGTCACCGAGCGACTCCCGGCACTTCTCGATCGCCAGCCGGACCGAGTCGACCCGGCTCATCTGGCCGGCGCCGATCCCGAGCGTGACTCCGTCCTTGACCAGCACGATCGCGTTCGAGCGCACGTGCCGGCAGACGGTCCAGGCGAAGAGCAGGTCGGCCCAGGCATCCTCGGATGGTTCGGTCCCGGTCACGACCTCCATCATCTGGCGCTGTTCCGGCTCGCCGTCGCGGTCCTGAATCAGGATGCCGCCGCGGACCCGCTTGATGTCCTTCTCGCGAGGGTCAGACCGGGGCGGGGCCTCGTCGGTGAAGATCCGGATCGCCTCTTTCTGCTGGAGGACCTTCAGCGCTTCGGGCTCGTAGCCGGGCGCAATAAGCACCTCGACGAAGTTCTTGTGAAGCGCCTCGGCCAGCGGAACGTCCACCGTCCGGTTGATCGCGATCACGCCGCCGAATGCTGAGATCGGATCGCAGTCCCGGGCCCGTTCGTAGGCGTCGAGTCCGCCATCGCCGAGCGCGACGCCGCAGGGGTTGTTGTGCTTGACGATCACGCAGGCCGGGCCTTCGAGGTCGGCCAGCAGCTTGCGCGCAGCATCGAAGTCGAGCACGTTGTTGAAGGACAGCGCCCGGCCGTGGAGCTTCGACATGCCGGTCAGCACGTTCGAGTCGAGGCCGACCTCGGAATAGAGCGCCGCCCGCTGATGCGGGTTCTCGCCGTAGGCGAGGTCCATCTGCTTCTCGAAGGCGAAGACACGGTGCTCGGGGAAGGCTTCGTAGGACTCGGAGAACCAGCGGGAGATAGCAGCGTCGTAGCGGGCGATCTGGGCGAAGGCCTCGTTGGCCAGCCAGTGCCGGGTCGAAGCCGAGACCTTGCCCTGGCATTCGCCGAGTTCGGCCAGCACCGCGTCGTAGCTCTCGGGCTTAACCACCACAACCACGTCTTCGTGGTTCTTGGCTGCCGCACGGATCATGGTCGGACCGCCGATGTCGATGTTCTCGATCGCTTCCTGGGCTGAGATCCCTTCCCTGGCGATCGTCTTCTCGAACGGGTAGAGGTTTACGCAGACCAGATCAAGCGGCGGGATGCCCTCCGCCTCAAGCACCTCTACGTGGGAAGGGTCGGAGCGCCGGGCGAGGATCGCCGCATGGAGACGGGGGTGGAGAGTCTTAACCCGGCCGCCGAGAATTTCCTCCTGCCCGGTGTACTCGGAGACGTCGGTGACATCCAGTCCGGCTTCCCGCAGGGCCGACGCGGTACCGCCGGTCGAAAGGATCTCGACGCCGTCACCCGCCAGCCCTTTGGCGAAGTCGACCACGCCGGTCTTGTCTGAAACCGAGATCAGGGCCCGCTTTACCTCGATCGGCCCGTTGGTCGGGTCAATGTTGTCCATCTCCACCTTTGTCAGTCTGTTGCTTCGATCGGCCCGTCGACGATCACCCGTCGCGGGTTGTCCGCCGCGATCCTAACCCGGCCCCGCGCGATCATGCCGATCGCCTCCGGATATATCTCATGTTCGATCTCGTGAATCGCCGCTTCGAGTTGATCGCGATCGCCGCCGGAAGGAACGTCGACCGCCCGCTGCAGGATCACCGGGCCGGTGTCGGTGCCTTCGTCGACGAAATGGATGGTCACCCCGGTAACCCGCACGCCGTGCTCGATCGCCTGGCCGATCGCGTCCAGACCCGGGAACGAAGGAAGCAGGGCGGGGTGCACGTTGACGATCCGACTGCGGAACCGGCCCACGAAGCTGGCCGAGACAAGCTGCATATACCCCGCCAGCACCACAAGGTCTGCCCCGGCCGACTCGATCCAATCGGCCATCGCCGCGTCCCGCGCATCTCGGCCCTCGAACTCTTCACGCGGGAAGACCGCGGTATCGACCTTCGCCGAGCGGGCCCGCTCGAGGGCGAAAGCGCCGGGCTTGTCCGAGATGACCCCGACCACTTCAATCCGGTCTCGCCCGTGAAGCCGGTCGAGTATCGCCTGGAGGTTGGTTCCGCTGCCGGAGGCCAGCACTACGACGCGAAAGGAAGAGTCGGACGAGTTCACCGCCACATCCTCCCCGATCCTCCCCATGTGTGGATTTTCACCGTCAGCGACGGCAGGTGGCAGGAGAAAACCCCAAATAGACAGGGGAACTCAGGCCACTCGTTTCGGTGGTGACCAGCCACTTGTCCCGGAGCCAGGGGGCTCAGTCGGCGTAGCGACTGTGGAGCATCAGGCCGTTGCCGTCCGGATCGTTGAAGAACGCCATGTGGCATACCCCGGAATCCATGGTGTCGGCTGAGAACTCGACTCCTTGCTCCTCGAGCTCGGTCCGAGCCGCGGCGACGTCGTCCACGTGGAGGGCGATCGGAAAGTTGTTCGGCGAGAACTCCTGCCCGAAGGCTTCCGGCTGCATGAGGGCGATGGTCAGGCTGCCGGTCTCGAACTCCTGGGCCGGCATCTCGCCCCACTGCTTCGACCGCTCGAGGCCGAGCACCTCGCCGTAGAACTTCTTCGACCTCTCGAAATCGGTGATCGGCATGATCGTGAAATCGACTCCGGTGACATTCATCGTCTGAGTCTCCTTGGTCTGTTTGGCGGGCGTCTACGAGCAATCTATCTGGATACCTGCGGCCACCGGTTGAAATCTGCCGCCCAGGATTTCCGCCGACCGAGCACCGAACGCGTCACGAGAGCGCTCGCCATCAGGCTGGGGCGAAGTTGAACCTTCGACGCCTTATGTGGATATGGGACCTCGCCGAACCGATCCCCTGCAGATCGATGTACCACCGTGAGCTACCGGGGAGACCTCAAGAAGGTCATCGCCCGTCTTGAGACACAAGGCTGGCGGGTTGAGAGGCGCAGAAAGCACTGGCTGGCCTTTCCGGCAGAGAAGTCCCGAGGCCCGGTCCGACTGGCCGGGTCGCCAAGCCGCAGCGCGACCTGGAGAAATCAACTTTCGGAACTCAGACGGAAGGGCTATCGTGATTGAGATGGAATACCGGGCGCGCATCACTGTTCCTGATTTGCCGGTCGGTGAAGAATCGCAGTGGGGGCCCCTGATCGAGCATCTTGAGTCCCGATTCGGCCGATTCGGCCCCGTGCTGTCGTGGCAGGGCCGTTCGGTTCTTGTGGTCATGGCGACGGAGGCAGGCGACCGCAATGCGGCAGCGAGGGCTCTCTTCGATGCGGTCGCCGAAAGCCTCAGTGCGGTCGGGCTGGCCGATCACTACCCCGCGTCGGTAGAGATTGAGATGTCCGAGGACCGACTCGCACCAGCCTGAGTTGTGAGCTTCTCCCGCCCCGCCTAGCGGCCGACCGGCAGGACGGCGATCTCTTCGAGGGCGAACTTGTCGTCGGCGTCGTCGGGATCGTCGCCGAGCGGGTAGTTGCCGGTGAAGCAGGCGTCGCAATGGACTTCGGCAGGGGTGCCGACCGCTTCGTAGACGCCCCCCATCGAGAGGTAGGCCAGCGAGTCGGCGCCGATCTCCTCTGCGATCTCGGGAATCGTGCGCTCGTGGGCGACCATTTCCTCTCGCGCCGACATGTCGACTCCGTAGTTGCAGCCGTAGCGGATTGGCGGGGCCGAAATCCTCAGGTGGACCTCTTTCGCCCCGGCATCACGCAGCATCTTGACGATCTGCCGGGTGGTATTTCCACGCACGATCGAATCGTCGACCACCACCACGCGTTGCCCGGAGACAATCTCGGGCAGAGGGTTGAACTTCATCCTCAGACCGTGCTTTCGAAGCTCCTGGCCGGGCTGGATGAAGGTACGGGCGACGTAGCGGTTCTTGATCAGGCCGTCATCCTGGGGCAGACCGGAGGCTCGCGCGTAGCCACGGGCGGCCGGGGTGCCCGAGTCGGGCACGGCGATCACCAGGTCGGCTTCCGCCGGGGCTTCGCGGAACAGGATCTCGCCCATCTTTCCGCGTACTTCCTGAAGACGTTTGCCCTCGAGCTTGGAATCGGGGCGGGAGAAGTAGATGTGCTCGAAGACGCACATCGCGGTCCGGTCGGACGTGACCACCTGGCGGGACTCGAGCCCGCGCTCGCTGAGCGAGATCATCTCGCCGGGGCTGACCTCGCGGACCAGCTCGGCCCCGATGATGTCGAAGGCACAGCTCTCGGAGGCGATCACCCAGTTGCCGTTGAGCTTGCCGAGCGACAGTGGCCGGATTCCGTACGGATCACGGAAAGCGACGATCGCGTGCTTGGTCATGACCACGGTCGAGTAGGCGCCCTCGAGTTGTGGCATCACGTTGGCGACCGCGTCTTCGACATGACGGCCATAGTCGACCGAGATCAGGGCGGCGATGATCTCGGAGTCGGTCGTACCGCGGAAGTTGAGCCCCTTGCGCTTGAGCCGGTTGTACATCTCCACCGCATTGGTCAGGTTGCCGTTGTGAGCAAGGGCGAGTTCACGGCCGTCGTCGCGCCAGATCGGCTGGGCGTTCTCCCACGAGCCGCCGCCCGTGGTCGAGTAGCGGACGTGGCCAATCGCCATGTCCCCGGTCAGGGCGCGCAGTTTGTCTTCGTCGAATACCTGGGAGACCAGGCCGCCGTCACGCATCGTGGTGATGTGGCCGCCTTCGCAGGTGGCGATACCGGCCGACTCCTGGCCGCGATGCTGAAGCGCGAAGAGGCCGAAGTAGGCCAGACGCGAAACGTCGTGTCCGGGTGCGAAGACTCCGAAGACGCCACATTCGTCTCGAGGTCCTTCACGCTCCGGGATGATCGCATCGATCAAGTTCGGAAAGCCACCTGTTGATGGAAGGGAAAAAGCCCGTAGGCGGTCTACCTACAGAGGCAGAGTAGCAACCCCGGGCTCCGTCACGGTCGTCCTCAGCGACTGGCGCGCAGCTCTTCGGCCAGGGTGACTGCGTCGAACGGTCCGATGTGTCGCCGACCGTCGACGAAGAAGGTCGGGGTTCCTTGGGCACCGCTGGCGTCGGCGCTTGCCGCATCCTCGCGGATGCGGATCGAGCTGCGACCTTCGCGGATGTCGCCGACAAAACGGTCGACGTCGAGGCCCAGGTGGGCCGCGTAGCCGATCAGGTCCTCGATGTCGAGGTCTCCCTGATGGGCGTAGAGCAGGTCGTGCATTTCCCAGAACCTGTCCTGGGAGGCGGCCGCCTCCGCGGCATCGGCGGCCAGCTCGGCATGCGGGTGCACGTCCGGCAGCGGCAGATGGCGGAAGACGTAGCGCAGCTCGTCGCCCAGGTCGCGGCGGAGCTCGTTGATCATGCCGGTGCTCTTGCCGCAGAACGGACACTCGAAGTCGCCGTACTCGACCAGCGTCAGCGGAGCGTCGACCGGGCCGCGGATGTGATCGCGCTCGGGATCGACCGGCATGTCCAGCTTGCGCGGCAGGCCGGCGCTGGTCTCGCCCCTGAAGACGGCCGCCGCCTTGAACAGCATCCAGCTGAGGCCGACGGCGAAGACCGCGGCGGCGAGCACCCCCACCTTGGCCTGGTCTTTCAAGGCCGGGTCGTCGAAGGCCAGCTGGACGATCAGCAGGGAAACGGTGAAGCCGATCCCCGACAGTGCCGCGCCGCCGACCACCTGGCCCTTGCCGACGCCACGAGGAAGCCGGCCGAGCCCGAACCGGACCGAGCCGAGCGCGCCGGCCGAGATCCCGATCAGCTTGCCGACCACCAGGCCGGCGACGATGCCCCAGGTGAGCGCTGAGCCAAGGGCGTCCCCGATCGCGCCGCCCCGCAGATCTACCCCGGCGTTGGCAAGGGCAAAGAGCGGGACGATGACGAAGCCGGCCGCGGGAAGAAGCAGCCCCTGGAGTCGCTCGTTCGGAGATACGGCCCGGTCGACGCTCCTGGTCGCCGATCGGGCGACCTCGGGAAGCGGCGACTGACGGAATGCCCTGGCCGACTGTGCCGCCCGCTCGACCTGGTCCTTGTCGGGAGGCCGCGAAACCACCAGCAGGCCGGCGATCATTCCGGCCAGGGTCGGGTGGAGGCCGGACTCGAAGGCAGCGACCCAGAGGATCAGTCCGAGGCCGAGATAGACCGAGGTCTGCCAGATCCTAAATCTCGGGAGCA
>JBBRVF010000087.1:0-6076 GCA_038247145.1 Solirubrobacterales bacterium
CGTCGTCCGGCTCGGGCAGCAGCAGGTCGCACGGGTACTCCTGTGACCTCTCGGCCGCGGTCGTACCCCAGGTGTGGACCCGGTCGGGCCAGAGGTTCATGCCTCGTTCGCCTTCTGGGTTCGCTCGCATTCGGGGAGGATCGCTCGATGATAGAGGGGCTTGGCTGGACCGACCTGTCGGGCAGCGGACGGAGTTCGCTGCGACTTCGCATCCGGGCACGAGGCAATTCCGGCGACGTCCCCGCCGATACGGCGAACGTGACCCTGGCACGCTGAACCGACGGCGAGCCTGACTATCCTCGGGCCATGGTCAAGGACGTAGGTGAAAGCGACTTCCAGCAACAGGTGATCGAGCGCTCGAAGGAGGTGCCGGTCGTGGTCGACTTCTGGGCCGAGTGGTGCGGACCCTGCCGCACGTTGGGCCCGGCGATCGAGAAGGCGGTGAACGACCGTGCCGGAAAGGTCGAGCTGGCCAAGGTCGATGTCGACAGCAACCAGCAGCTGGCCGCCTCGTACCGCGTGCAGGGCATCCCGGCGGTCAAGGCTTTCCGCGACGGCGAGATGGTCGACGAGTTCACCGGCGCGCTGCCTCCTGCCCAGATCGAAGCCTTCCTCGATCGGATCATGCCCCCGGAGGAAGACGAGGCTGCGACAGTTGCGATCGAAGCCGGGGATGAGCAGAGCCTGCGCGAGCTCGTCTCTTCATCCCCGGCCAACGCCGAGGCCACCGCGGCGCTCGCCCGCCTGCTGCTCGAACGTGGAGAAGCGAGCGGGGCCGAAGAGGTCACCGGCAACCTGGCCGAGACCGACCTGGTTGTCGGCGGCCTCAACGCCCGGGCCCGGCTAGCGACCGCGGAAGACCCGCCCGGCGAAGCCTTCGCCGCTTGGGACCTGGGCCGGCACGAGGCATCGCTCGACCTGCTCCAGCAGGAGGTCGAGGATGCGGATGCCGAACGCCGCGACCTGCTCCGCATGGTGATGGTCGGCTACTTCACCGAACTCGGTCCGTCCAGCGAACTGGCCGCGACTCACCGCCGACGACTGGCCAGGATCCTCAACTAGATGGCATCTGCGGGCGGGCTCATACTCCGCGCGCTGTCGGTTCTCCTGCCGTGGGGCCTGCGGCGACGATTGCTCAACCAGGTTCTCGGCTATGAAATCGACCCCCAAGCGAGGATCGGATTCTCCTGGACCTTTCCAGACAGGCTGGTCATGGGCCCGGGAGCCCGGATCGGTCACCTGAACTTGATCCGCTCCCTGGAAGAAGTCCGGATGGAACGCTTCGCTCTGATCGGCCAGATGAACTGGTTCACCGACAACCTCGCCGCCTTCGACGGGCCGGGTTCCGATGGAAAGCTGAAGCGGCGCCATGCCCGCCTCCGCCTTGGTGAATTCGCCGCGATCTCGAGCCGCCACTATTTCGACTGCAGCGACACCGTCGAAATTGGCGAGCGATCGGTGGTCGGCGGACATCGCAGTCAGTTTCTTACCCACAGCTACGACCTGGCCATTCTCGTCCAGGACTGCTCGCCGATCACGATCGGCCCGAACTCCTTCGTCGGTACGAACTGTCTGCTTCTCGGCGGCAGTGCGCTGCCGCCGAACTCGCTGCTCGGTGCAGGCTCGGTGCTGATCTCCGAAGAAACCGAACCTTTCAGCCTCTACGGCGGCAGCCCGGCAAAGAAAAGGCGGCACTGCGACCCGGAGATGGGCTTCTTCAACCGCAGCGAAGAATGGTTCCTCAAGAACCGCGCTGCCTACCGCCGCTGAGTCCGGCTCAGCGGCGAAACAGGACCGCGATCAGCCGGCGACCTGGTCTGGCTTCAGGTCTTCGGAAAACTCGCTGGGCACTTTTTCGAGACGCTTGACGACTCTCGGGTCGCCCTGGGCCCGGGCACCGAAAAGCAGCGCCCAGTCTTCGGCGTCCTCCTTGATCGAATCGAGGAACAGGTTGGTGTTGATCGAGACCCGCTCTTCGCGAGGCAGGTCGTCCAGGTCGGTGCGGATCAGCGTCGACAGGTGACCGGCACTGCGATCGATCACTTCCAGGTAGAGCTCCTGCTTCGTGCCGAAGTAGTGATTGACCAGGCCCGGAGTGACCCCGGCATCTCTTCCGATCGAGGCCATCGAGACCGCCGAGTAGCCCTTCTCGACAAAGGCCTGCCTCGCAACTTCGAGTATCTCGGCCCGCCTCGCGTCGGGCTGAAGTCGTTTTCGCTTTTCGGGGCTGGCGGCTTCCATAGGGTGACAGACCATCTTAGAGTCCAGGGTCGAAGCAGAACCACCTTTGCCCCGGCAAACCGGATGGGTAGCCTGAAGCAATGAAACCGAGATTCCCTCAATTCGGTAGACCCGAGCCCGAAGAGAAGAACGGCACCGCGCCGAACGGTCTGCCCTACGAATCGGTCTGGTCCTATCCGCGGCCTCCCCTGCTCGAGCCTGAGAGGAGAGAGGTACTGGTCACAGTCGCCGGCAAGGCGATCGCCTCGAGCAGGCGGGCGCTGCGGGTGTGCGAGACGGCCGGGGCGCCTGTGGTCTACGTGCCGGCGGATGACATCACACCGGAAGTGCTGCGGCCCGCGGCCGGACGAGGCAGCTTCTGCGAGTGGAAAGGCGCCGCTTCCTACTTCGACGTGGTCGCCGGCGGAGAGGTGATTGCGCATGCGGTCTGGACCTACCCACAGCCGTCACCAGGCTTCGAGGCCCTCGCCGGTCACTACTCGTTCTATCCGGGTCTGGTCGAGTGTCGGCTGGCCGACGAGGCGGTCCGGCCCCAGCCCGGAGGCTTCTACGGGGGGTGGATTACCGACGAGATCACCGGTCCGATCAAGGGTGAGCCCGGCAGCGAGGGTTGGTGAAGGATCCGATGGAGGCCGAAGTCCGGCTGCTCTGGTGGAAGGGCTGCCCTTCCTGGGAGCGGGCACTCTCGATGGTTCGCGAAGAGATGGACCTTCGGGGCCTCAACCCCGAGGCACTCGAGGTAATCGAAATCGTCGACGAAAACGACGCCGCCCGCTTCGGATTTCCGGGTTCGCCGACGATCCTGGTCGGAGGCGAAGACATCCAGACACCGGGGCCGGACCAGCCGACCGGCCTCACCTGCCGGGTCTACCGACGGAAGGACGGACGGGTCTCGCCGCTGCCCGACCCGGAGGACCTGCGAGACGCGTTTGCCAAGATTGAAGCATGAGCGACCACGAACTACAGACTGGTGACCCGATGCCGATGGCCTCGCTTCCCGCGACCGACGGCAGGACCTACGACCTCGGCCAGGCGGCCGCGGCCACGGTCATCTACTGGACCTGCAACCACTGCCCCTATGCGCTGGCCTGGCATGACCGACTGCATGAAGTTGCTCGCGACTACGCCGACCGCGGGGTCAGGGTGCTCGCGGTCAACTCGAACAACTCCGATACTCACCCCGCCGACTCGTTTGTGGCGATGGCCGAGCGTGTCGAGCGCGAGGGCGGCTGGCCGAGCCCGTATCTCCATGACGAGAGCCAGGACGTGGCGCGCTCATTCGGTGCTGCCAAGACGCCCGATGTCTTCGTCTTCGACGCAGGCCTGAAGCTGCGCTACCGCGGCGCCCCCGACGCCGATTACGACGATCCCGGCCAGAACGCCGCCTGGCTGCGCGCGGCGCTCGACGCCGTACTCGAAGGCCGCGAGCCCGACCCGGCCACGACCGAGCCGGTCGGCTGCGGCATCAAGTGGAAGTAGGCGTCCCGTCGGAGCCACAGAACCTGAGTACGACGAGCCTCACATTCGCTTGCTGGAAGCGCTCTGGGGCGACGGCTATCTGAGCCCGGGAGGGCCGGACGAGGTTCGACGCATCGTCGCAGGGACCGATTTCTCGGGCAAACGGGTTCTCGACATCGGATGCGGCTCGGGAGGGATCTCAGTGTTTCTTGCCCGGGAATTCCCGCTTGAACGAATCACCGGCTTCGATGTAGAAGCGCCGGTGCTCGATGCGGCCCGCCGGAGGGCAAAGGCGGCCGGGCTGGAAGGGCGAGTTGAGTTCGTCCTCGGAAAGCCCGGCGAAGTGCCATTCCCTGACCAGAGCTTCGACATCGTCTTCTCCAAGGACGCGCTTCTACACATTTCGGACAAAGAGGCGCTCTTCCTGGAGGTGTTCAGGGTCCTCAGGCCGGACGGGCGTCTGGTGGCGAGCGACTGGCTGACCTCCCATGACGGTCAGGCGTCGGAGGCGATGGAGGAATACCTGGAAGCTGAGGGCCTGAGCTTCGCAATGGCCTCGGCGGTTCGCTACGAAGCGGCACTGAGCAGTGCGGGCTTCGACGACCTGGACATCGTCGACCGCAATTCCTGGTACCGGGTTGAAGCGAGGGAAGAACTCAAAAGGCTCACGGGTCCGCTGTTCGACAGCGTGGTGGTAGAGGTCGGCCCGAAACTGGTCGAAAAGAACATCAGGATCTGGAAGGCGATGATCACGGTTCTCGACAGCGGCGAGCACCGCCCGACCCATCTCCGGGCCAAGCGGCCGATCGTCAACGGCCGTCGTTGATGAAGAGGTCCCTCTTCGGGAAGTCGGCAAGTTCACTCGCCGACTTGCCGAGGTTGGTTTCCAGTACGTCGTCGGACTGCCCGGCGATCCACTGGGAAAGATCCATCGTCTGGTAGGTGCCGGAGTTGAGGCCGATCACGATGCGGGCGACCTCCTTCGAGATGTTCTCGAGCGAATGCCCGAAGCCCTGGGGGATGTAGCCGACGTCACCGGGCGAGAGCAGCTCCTCGCGGTAGCGGCCCTTCGAGCCGAACATGGTGACCTTGACCTCGCCCGAGACGAGGTAGTGCCATTCGTCGGCATTCGGGTGCCAGTGGAGCTCGCGAATGGCTCCAGCATCGAGGTCGAAAACCACTCCGGTCACCGTCCTGGAGATCGGGAAAACGGAGGTGTCGGCCCGCCATTCGCGGCCTCCTGGATGAACCTTCGTCGGCTCGCCCGAGGCGAGGCGATACCTGTGGGTCAGCCCGGGAGGGTCCGTACCCTGGCGAGGTTCGGCGGGATTCCCGGGTGGATGCCCGCCCGTGGCGAAGTAGACCTCGCCAGCGGCCACCTCGCCCAGTTGTTCTTCACTCATGCCGAGGCTCTTGGCCAGGATCGCCTTCGGCACCTGTGCCATCCAGTCGGTCAGGCTGAAGGTCGCGAATTCACTCTGGTAGCCGTTGTCGAAGATCAGGATGAAGTGGCAGGGCTCGTCGCCAAGGCATTCGAGCATGTGGCCGTGGCCACGGGGGAAGTACCAGATGTCACCAGGGTCGAAGTCGTTGGTCTCCGAGTGGCCGGCCGGGTCGACGACCGTGGTCCGGACCCGCCCTTCGAGAACGTAGGCCCATTCGGCCGCGGTCGCATGCCAATGCATCTCACGCATCACGCCCGGCTGGAGCTTCATCGAGACGCCGGCCATACCCTTGGCCAGCGGCAGCTCGTCCACGGTCACCTGCTTGCCGAAGCTGCCCCTGTCCTGCCTACCCTCCGATGCCTCCAGCTCGAACTTGAAACGGGGAAGCTCCGCCGCCGTGGTCACCGGGTCCGGAAGGTTATTGAAGAAGCTCGTATCGCCGCCTGGGGCGTTTTCCGGGATCGGCCTGTCCATCTATGTCGCAAGCCTACCGACCGGCCCCGCACCGGCCCGTCAGCAAGTGGCTTCGACAGCGGGGCCCGCGGTCGACTCGACGAACTTGCCTCGCAGAAGGGTGTCGACCCTGACCTCGACCGGCTTGCAGACCCGCCTGGTCGGCACTCCTCGGCTTCCTGCAATGCGGCTACGATCAGCTCACCGACCCCGACGATCCGCGAGGAGAGCCATGCCAGATTCAGTTGCGACCACCTTCCTGCCCAGCCCGGACATCGAACTCGAAGACTGGGGTCCGCTCGAAGAGGCGACCGGCCCGGAGATGAAGACCTCGGGCGTCAGCATCTGGGAGGACGACAAAGGCAACGACTCCGGGATCTGGGAATGCACCCCCGGTCCGTCCCACTGGACCCTCGAGACGAATGAGTTCATCTACGTCGTTTCCGGCCGGATGACCGTCACTCCCGACGGCGGCGAGC
>JBBRVF010000088.1:0-6076 GCA_038247145.1 Solirubrobacterales bacterium
AGCAGCGGATCCCCGGCTTGCCAGTCATACGTGAGGCGGTCGCGATCGTAGTCCTGCAGGTGCGGTGTGATCTCGGGGCGATCGAGCAGCAGCGAGCCCTTGGGCACGAGCAGACGGATCGTGTACTGGATCGGATCCACGGTCCCCACCATCTCGTTGGCAATCACGAAATCGAGGATCTCGAGGATGTCCTGCGGTGTCGCCCAGGGCGTGAACGGCAACCACGACGGGCGGATCTCGATCCCATGGTCGCGCAGCAAGGCCACCGCCTGGGCGGCCTCTTCGGCGGTGTGGCCTTTGTCGAGATGGGTGAGGATTTCGGGGCTTAGCGACTCGAAGGCCGAGATCACGAAAAGGCAGCCGTACTCGCTGATCTCGGACCAGACCTCCTGATGCTCGTGGATGTGCTCGACCTTGGTCGTGATATCGAAGGTGACCTCGGGAAACTGGTCGTGGAGCTCGCGGGTCACTTTCAGGGAGTGCTTTACGCCGTTCAGGAAGTCCGGGTCGCCGAAGGTGATGTGCTTTGCCCCCGCCGCCACCAACTGAGCGATATCCGCCAGCACCACAGAGCTATCGACGATCCGGATCCGGCCGTCGTAGACGACTGGTACCGGGCAGTGCCGACACTTGTGCACGCAGCCGTGACTGGCCTCGACGTATCCCGCGAGCTGTTCCTCACCATCTCGCTCCAAACGTGCGTAGCGCCCAAGAGGCGCCAGCCCTTCCCGGTTCGGGGTGTGAAACTCGTGCCGCCCGAGATCGATCGAGCTAGTCACCGACTGTTGCTTCGAGGAGTCGCCGAGCGACTCGACCCACTCCAGAAGCTCCGATTCGTATTCGCCTGCGATCAGCCGGTCGACCACTCCACCGATCAGGTCGTCACTGACCGCCGCGTAGAGACCGTAAAAGCAGATCGGCAACCGCGGCTGGATTATCCGGATTTGCTCGGCGGCACCGATCGCCAACCGCATCGCGGTGTGCATCGGGACGGAGATGCCGACGACCTCGGCCCATTCGATTCTGGCTGGGTCAAGCTGCTCGACGGAGAGATCAATTGTGCGAATCTGATGTCCGGCAGCTTCCAGCGCGGCCGTCGGCGAGGCCAGCTGCAGCGGCTGGTGACCGAGTTCGTAGGTGGAGATCAACAGGACCCGCATCCTCCGAGGATAGCGTTCGCCTACTTCACTCCGAGGGCTCGTCGATCACGATCTCGAGCCGGCCGTGGGCGCTTCGAAGTGTGCGCTCGACCCCTTCCGGCGTTTCGCCGTGGGCGAAGAGGAAGCCGAGATAGCGGTCGGCCTCGGGCAGCGTTCGCACTGTCCTTCCGAGCGGGATCGAGATCTCAAGTCCGTCCACGCCGGGCACCGTCCGAGCCTCGGCCTGCCCACGCACTTCCTTCAGCACACCCGCCTTCGGGATCGGGAGCATCATCACCCCGGAAGCCTTGCTCTCATGACTCAGGTCATCCAGTGGCATCCCGAGGGCGTGGCGCAGGATGAGCTCCTCGAGGCTCAGGCCGATCCCGAAGCGCAGCGAACGCGAGCAGAGTCCGCCGATCGAGCGGGCGGCGAGTTCGAGTATCCAGATGCGGTTCGAGTCGATCCGTGCTTCGGCGTGGATCGGCCCCTCGTGAAGGCCGAGCGCGGCGGCGCCGGCGGCCGTCAGCCGGCTGACGGCCTCGAGGGTCTCGGCGGGCAGGCGTGAGGGAGTGACGTAGATGCTCTCCTCGAAGTAGGGGCCGTCGAGCGGATCCGGCTTGTCGAAGACCGCCAGGGTCTCAAGGACGCCGCCGCGCAAGAGGCCTTCGACGGCCACTTCAACGCCGGGAATGTAGCGCTCGATCAAAAGCGGCGCATCCGGGTCCTCATCGGCCTCGGCGAGGATCGCCCGGATCCGCCGGGCAGCGGCGCCGGCCGCCGGCGAATCGTCGACCCGGATAACGCCGCGGCTTGCCGACAATGAGACGGGCTTGAGCACACAGGGGAACCCGAGCTCACCGGCGAGCCTCGCCACATCCGTATCGGGCCCGGCGATCCGGTGCCCGGGCTGGGGCAGGTTGGCGGCCGCGAAGGCCTTTCGCATGGTGATCTTATTAGTGGTCGCCGCCACCGCCTCCGGCGGGTTGCCGCTAAGTCCAAGGCGCGCTGCGGCGAGCGCGGCCACGAGCACACCCTGCTCGTCGACGCCGACCACGGCGTCAAGCGGCATCTCCTTCGCCCGTTCAACTATCGCCTCGGCGGCGGCCTCCGGCCGGCTGAAGTCCACGACCAGCGCCCGGTTTCCGATCATCTCCGACATCGTCTGGCGTTGCTCGGAGGCGACCACCACCTCGGCGTCAAGCGCCCGCGAAGCAGCCAGGAAATCGCTCGCGCGGTAGGTCGCGGTCGGCAGCAGCAAAAGGATGCGGGGCACATGCGTATCATAGGTAGCAGCCGCCGGAGCCACCGGCGATCGGCCGACGAAACTGGGAATGAGATGACTGCCGAACACACAGCCGAACCGTTACTCGCGATCACCGACCAGGCAATCGAGAAGGTCGCGGAGTTTCGCAGACAGTTTGACGACCCCGAAGATGAGGCGCTGTGGGTGGAGGTAAGTGGCGCCTCGGGCGGCAAGTACGACTACAAGATCTTTCTGGGCGGTTTGCGCGGCGCGGGTCGAGACGACGTCGTCGAGCATCACGGCGATCTGGCGATCGTCGTACCCGAATCGAGCGTCGAGAAGCTGCGAAATGCCACGATCGACTGGTCGAAGCGCCCCGAGCAAAGCGGGTTCAACGTGGTCAATCCGAACAAGCCACCAGCGCCGAAGGCGCCTCCGACGGAGCTGCCGATGATGAGCCCATCGACGGCACCGCCCGCGAGTCCGCCCATCGATACTCCGCCGGCCGCCGATCTGGGAGGCGACGTCGCCCAAAGGGTCATCCAGGTACTCGATCAGCAGGTAAACCCGGCCATCGCCGCGCACGGCGGACATGCGGAGCTGGTCGCGGTCGAGGAAGATGCAGCCTATCTGCGCCTGGGCGGCGGCTGCCAGGGCTGCGGGATGGCCACCGTAACCCTCGGCCAGGGGATCGAAGTCGCGATCTTGGAGGCGGTCCCGGAGATCACCCGGGTGGTCGACGTGACCGACCACGCAGTCGGTACCAACCCCTACTTCGAGTCCGCCAAGAAGTAGAGCACCTGAGCTTCGGAGCAGGCTCGGTGACGAATAACAGCTGATCTCGAGTCGAATACCGGGGTTCTAGCCTTCACTTGTATCCGACCATGGCTGACGAACAGAAGATAACCATGTCCGTCTGCACCGTCCCGGAGCTGGGACCGGGCGAGCGATGCGTAGTCGATCACGAGGGTGAGCTGGATCCCGGCGAGTACACGATCGAGTGCCCTCGTAACGGCTCGATTTTCGACCTGCGTTCGGGCAAGGCGAAAACCCTCCCCGCCGTTCAGCCGGAACAGACCTTCCCGGTTAAGGTCGTTGACGAGACCGTCACGTTGGAGGTCTGAGAATATCCACGGAGCCGTCCAAGCATGGAAATCGATCCGGAGAATCGAAACCGACTGGTAAGTCGAGCAGTCGGGCCTTCGGACAAGGAGCAGCGTCGCTTAGCCCGGCCGGTAGATCGACGCCAGTGCGCGCGTTCTCGTCCCCAGCTTTTCGATTGCTACCGTCGGATTGTGCGGGTCCCTGCTTCTGCTTGGCAGCTCGACGGCGTGCGTAGAGCTTTTCTCGTATCGACATGCCACCCGGGTGAGCTTCCCCGGACCACGGTGTGAGTATCGAAAGGACGCGCGTGTGGGTGGTGGCCGTGATTTGGCGGCGCTCGCCCGGGGCGAACTCGATCAACGTCCCCGGACCCTCCGCAACTGACCCGTCGCTGACCGTGGATGCCTCGACCTCGCCGCTGACCACGATCAGCCAGGCTCGCTCATGGACTTCGTGCTCGCCCAGGCGCTCGCCGGCCTTGAGGTCGAGCGCTACAGCGCGGGCCTCATCGCTCGAAGAGAGGATCTCGGGCAGGCGTGGCTTCAAATCGAGTACCCCAAGTTCCCGGTTCTTCAACGTGCTTCCTTCCTGTCTATCGCCGTACCGACCGGGACGGATGCGATCGGCTCACGCCCGATCGATCAGTCAACCATGCTCTGCCCGACCCGTTGCGGGGAGGCTCTAGCTGCCATGATGAGGAGATGGACGAACATCCATCGCGATCCGGTTCGCAAGGAAGCAGGCCCGCTCCGGACGAAGGTCCGGAAGAGGCCGAGTCGAGAAAAGTCGAAGAGATGGGCTGTGCCTCATTTCCGGCGAGCGATCCACCGGCGGTCTGGACTTGGGAGCCCAAGAGGAAACCGAAAGATTCCGACGCAGGCTGACGGTCTTTCCTGCTCGCTGACCCTCGGTGAGGATCAGCTGCCGGCAGATCGTGATCGTTCTGCTGATCTGGCTCTATAACCTCGTGATTCTCTTTGGATATAGGCTGAATTCAGAGGCGGACGATCCGTGACGTCCACGGCGCGGGACTGGTCGACTTCGGTCCTGACCGTGCCCCGGAGCGCTCGCAACTCGATGGGCTCGCGGGCGGCCTCGAGCGCGAAGGTCATCGCGTACGCCTCTGCCGATGGAGCCGCCGAACGGGCCCGACTTGCGGGTCAGCACGAAGGCAGACTCCGTCATCGCGGTCAGCCCGCGCGAGCGAAACTGGTCCCCGGGCACATCGCGACTTTCAAGCAGCTCAACCTCGAAGCCGGGCGAGAACAGACGGTCAACTTCCTCATCGGGGACCGCGAACGGCGGTCCGCTCATCTCGGACTGGTCATAGTCGAAGCTCACAAGCAGGGTCCTTGCTCCTGGCCGCAGCAGTGAACGCAGGTGCTCGACAAACTCGACTCCGACGACCCTCGCGGCCCTCTCGGCCAGGAAGACCATGTCGACGCTCTTGCCGACGGAGTCGTTGACCCAGGAGCGATGGAAGGCGGTTCGGCCTTCGCTCCAGCACGATTGTCAGTCGGCTCTTTCCGCCAGGCCAGCCTATCTGCCTGACTACGACGCCCCGTCTGATCGGGAGGGAGCCACAAGCCCGGCCTTGGCCGGGCGGCGCAGCGAGGGTGGATAGGGCGCCGCTAACTCCCTGCTAGGCTGCCTTTTCGGCTTTGAGACCGGAAACTCCGGCTCCCATCACCGCTAACGACACGGAAACAGATTGAAACGATTCTTCAAGAGCGCGGCTTTTCCAATACTGCTGGTAGTAATCCTTGCATTCGTCGCGCAGCGCGTGATCAGCCCGGATACGGGCGAACCGCCGCCGACCTACGGCGAATTCCTCGAGAAGGTCGATCAGGGCCAGATCGACGAAGTCACGATGAAGACCAAGGACAACACCCTCGAGGTGACCGAGACGGTCCCTGAGGGAGAGTCCGGTGACTCTGGAGAAGCGCCCAGCCCGGAGAAGTACGACACCGGCTACCCGCCCGATACCGAACTGAGCCTGCAGAACCAACTGCTCCAGAATGACGTCGCGCTTACCGTCAAGGGCAACAGCGGCGGTGGCATCCTTTCGGTCCTGATCTACGTACTGCCCTTCCTGCTCTTCCTCGGCTTCTGGATTTTCCTGATGAACCAGATGCAGGGTGGCGGCTCGCGGGTCATGAGTTTCGGCAAGTCGAAGGCCAAGAAGATGGCCGTCGATGCTCCGAAGATCACCTTCAAGGACGTCGCCGGAGCCGACGAGGCGGTCCAGGAGCTCCACGAGATCAAGGAGTTCCTGCAGACCCCGAAGAAGTTCCAGGCGCTGGGTGCCCGCATTCCGAAGGGCGTGCTTCTCTACGGACCTCCTGGAACCGGCAAGACCCTGCTCGCCCGCGCCGTGGCCGGCGAGGCCGGCGTACCTTTCTTCTCGATCTCGGGATCGGACTTCGTCGAAATGTTCGTCGGCGTCGGTGCCAGCCGCGTCCGCGACCTGTTCGAGCAGGCCAAGCAGAGCTCTCCCTGCATCATCTTCATGGACGAGATCGACGCTGTCGGCCGCCACCGCGGCGCCGGCATGGGCGGCGGGCACGACGAGCGCGAGCAGACCCTC
>JBBRVF010000089.1:0-6035 GCA_038247145.1 Solirubrobacterales bacterium
GATGTAGTCCTCGCCCGCAGGTGCGTAGACCTGGGCGGCGTGGAAGCCACGTTCGAACCTGACTACGACCCGGGTCAGTTCGTCGGCGACCGCGAACTCGGCTCGGTCGCTGACGTCGGTAAAGGCGTCGTCGATGTCCCGTTCTTCGAGGCTGAACTCCGCCGCCTCGGCCGGAGAGCTCTTGCCGGTCGGGATCTGGCGGGAGTCGGTTTCCAGTGCGGTCATCGCCGGCAGACTCACCTGCCAGTCTGTGCGCGAGCTGTCAGGCAGGGTGACGTAGGGGTGGAAGCCAAAGGCCAGAGGCACCGCCAGGTCGCTGGTCGGCGTGACCGAGGTCCGCACCGTGAGGCGCTGTCCGGCAAGCGTGAACTCGAGTTCGATCCGGTGGGGGAAAGGGAAGCTGGCGAGCAACTCGGGGTGGTCACCGAACTCCAGAGTCGCCTTCACTCTGGCCGAAGTCAAGTCGCCGTCGGCAGACGCATGCTCGACCTTCCAAAACGGCGAAGCGGCGAGGGTTCCGTGGATCGCCAGACCGTTTTCGTCCCGTTTGATCCTGTATCCGTCGGGATCGATCCGGGCCGGTCTCGGGCCGAACTTCCAGGAATCGCGAGCCAGGCGGTTGGCCCAGGGGTACAGAATCGGGATGCCCATCGTGCTTCCCGACGCGACGTATTCGCCGAGGCCGTTCCTCTGGGCCAGGTACTGCTCTCCTTCGAGTTCGAGGGAGACGCAGATCATTCCGGCGCCCGGTATGAAGGTGGCCGAGAGGCCGTTGCCCGAGTCGAGCCTTATTGCCTTGAACGCCATGGGGTAATGATGAACCATGGATCGCAGGCGGGTGTTACCGACTCTTGACCTCCAGGCGGGACGACCGTGAGTGCCGACGGGCAGGGCGCTGCGCCTGTCGAAACTGCTGCGGCGGCCCTGGGTATCCGGGTAACGGCGGAGTCGCCCTGCAGTGGCGGCGACATCAATCGGGCCTTCCGACTGGAGCTTGCCGACGGCCGGTCGGCCTTCCTCAAATGCCGGACCGGAGCCGACGTTGAGGAGTTCGCCGACGAAGCAGCCGGGCTGGGCTGGCTCGCTCAGTCTGACGCGATCGCGGTGCCCGATGTTCTCGCGCTGATCGAGGACGAGCGATGCCCGGGCCTGATCCTCGAGTGGGTCGAGCCGGGTCCGGCGCTGTCGGCCTCCGGCGAAGCAGATTTCGGGCGGTGCCTGGCATTGCTTCACCTGTCGGGCGCGAGCTTTCACGGAGAGGCCGCCCCCGGCGCGTCCGCGGGCGGGATCCGGCTGGGGGACGCTGTTCTGGTTCCGGCCCGGAGCGAGACGGCAGAGTTCGCCTTCCCGGAGCTCTACGCGATGCGGCTCGAGGCCCTGGTGCGGCAGGCGCTTTCGGTTGGGGGCATCGACCCCCAGGGTGCGGCCCAGGTATCACGGCTGGCAGCCGGGATCGAAAGCTTCAGCGGACCGCCCGTTGCGCCGGCAAGGCTCCATGGGGACCTCTGGTCAGGAAACGTCATGGCCGACACCTCCGGCAAACCCGTGCTGATCGACCCGGCCCCCTACGGCGGGCATCCCGAAATGGACCTGGCGATGCTCGACCTGTTCGGCTCGGTTGCGCGACGCTTCATGGATGCCTATGAAGAGGTCGCTCCGCTGCCGGACGGCGCCGGTGAGCGCAGGTTGCTCTGGCAGATCCAGCCCCTGCTGGTTCACGCCGTGCTCTTCGGCGGTCACTACGGCCCGGCCGCCGCGCGGGCCGCCCGCCACTACACCGGCCGCTGATCACCGAGCGACGAAGTCCGGCGCCAGTTGAGTCAGCGCCCGGAAAACCGGGCGTGGCCGGGACCCTGCTCGAGAAAGGTCCGCACGGCCCCCTGCAGGTCCTCGGTGGCGAACAGGTCGGCTGCATCGCGCCGGGCGGCCAGCTCTCGGGTCCGCGTTTCAAGCTTATCGTCGGGCAGCACTTCGTTGACCACGTTCCAGCGCTCCAGTGTGGCCGCATCGAACAGGTCTCCGGTCATGACCAGCTGCCTGGCGCGGCCGGAGCCGGCCCTTTCGGCCAGGCGCTGGGGGCCGCCCATCGACGGCGTGAGGCCGACGACGATTTCGACCAGGCCGAAGCTCGCCGACTCCGAGGCAAGGATCAGATCGCAGGCCAGCGAGAGTTCGAAGGCCGCAGTCAGGGTGAGTCCGTGGGCCGCGAAGACGACCGGCAGTGGCATTGTCTCGATCCGGTCGATCAGTCCCAGCAGATCGGACCAGAGCTTTGAGCCCTGCTCGGGGGTGAGGGCTTCGAACTCGGCGACATTGACGCCGCCCGAGACGACCCTGCCTTCGGCCCGGATCAGCAGGGCCCTGGGGCGCTCGTTTCGGACCTCTTCGATCGCCGAGTCGAGGTCGGATATCAGCGCGGCGTCGAACAGGTTGAGCGGCGGGCTGTCGATAGTGATCGTTGCCAGCGGTCCGTCACGGTCGAGTCTTGCGAGGCTCATCGGCCTTCCTTTCCACGTAGTGAGAGTTCGAGTTCAAACCTGGAGTCGGGGTTGTCGAGTGAGTCGCCGAACAGTTCGCGCAGGCGGGCGACTCGGTAGCGGGCGGTTTGGGGGTGGATGTGAAGGGCGCGGGCCATCTCGGCAGCGTTGCCGCGGTGGTCCAGCCAGGCGACTGTGGTCTCGGCCATACGGGCACGGGCGTTGGGCGTGAGTTCCTCGAGTGGGGCGAGTCTGCTCCGTCCGAGCCTGGAGATCAGGTCGCGGCTCTCGAACAGGGCGAGCTCGACCAGGTGCTCGTCGACCCTGACAAGTCCGACGCTTCGGATCGAGCCGGCTTCGATCGCCCGGAGGGCGCTTCTTGCCAGACGCCAGGAGCCGGCCAGCTCGCTCGGGGACAGCTCCGGACCGAGCGCCGCCGGGCGGTCGGCGATCGCTTTCTCGATGATCCTCGCCCTTCCCGGTCCGGAGGAGTCGGGTATGACCACGCAGCCAGTCGCATCGACCGTGGCCGAGATCACCTCGTTCGGGAGGAAACGGGTGATCTCGGCCAGGTCGCGTTCGTGGCAGGAAAGTGTTGAGGCGCTTCGCGGCATCTGCCAGGCGGCCGCCTGGCAGAGCGTTTCGATCTCGCCGGAGGCCGCGGGGGGAAAGCGCAGCAATGCCGTGACCAGCTGGCGCTGCTGGCGAAACCGCTCTCCGAGAGTCTCTGACTGGGCTTCGGCGAAGCCTTCGGTCGAGTCCGAGGAGAGCTCGTTGATGTAGACGAAGATCGACTCGGCCAGCAGGCTGATCGTCTTGCCGTCGAGGTCCGCCTCGAGGCCGGCGGCGGCGATCTTCCGCCAGGCGATCCTCGCTCCGATCCGGTACGCGGCCTGAAGCGAGTCCAGCGCCCGGCCGGCCCGGAATTCCCCCCGACCGAGTTCGACGTATACCTCGCGATCGGCGCCGCGGTCGGCGTCGGGTTCACGGATCAGGCCGATGAACTGGCTGAGGGCCGCGGTGACACCTCGATGGACGCCCTTGCCGAAGCTGCCTTCGAGCGGCATCGCGTAGTCAGGGATCTCCCGGCCGATCGTTTCCAGGATCTGGGCCGAAACGGCCGGAAACTCCGGCTCGACTACGGCGGCCACCTCGGGATCAAGGCCTCGCCATGGTTCTTTCTCGAGAGAAATTATAAGTTGTCTTATAACAAATAGGTCAGACGCTTTGCCAGAAGGCTAAGAATTATGTTGTTACTGATAAATAGTCTTGCCTAATGGAAAGCGCCACCCGATCAGGATCGGAATCCACGGTGTCCGGCGCTTCGACGCCGGCTGAAGGCCTCCCGCAGGCCGCTTCCAACAAGGGCTCCGAGCCCGCCCCGCCTCAGATGGCTACCGCCGACAAGATCGGCAACATGGTCTCGGTCGCCTTGCCGTTCCTGGCCCTGATCGGTGCGGCGGTGGTGTTCTGGAATCAGTTCGTCAGTCTCACCGACCTGGCAATCCTGCTGGTCATGTACGTGTTGACCGGTCTTGGGGTGACGGTCGGCTTCCACCGCCTGCTCACCCATCGTGCCTTTCAGACCTACCGGCCGATGCGTTACGGCTTTGCCGTGCTCGGTTCGATGTCGGTCCAGGGGCCGGTCAATACCTGGGTCGCCGACCACCGCAAGCACCACGCCCATACCGACCGCGAAGGCGATCCCCACAGTCCCCACGTCGGACACGGCGAGGGTTTCCGTGGAATCGTCGGCGGTCTCTGGCACGCCCACATCGGCTGGTCCTTCAGGGATCACGGTCTTGCAGACGAGAAGCGTTATGCGAGAGAGCTGAACGAGGATCCCGGAATGAGGTGGATCAGCAAGTACTTCCTGATCTTCCTGGTGATCAGCCTGATCATCCCGACGGCAGCGGGCTATCTGGTCAGCGGCACCCTCGCCGGCGCTGCCACCGGCATGCTCTGGGGAGGGCTGGTCAGGATCTTCCTGGTCCACCACATCACCTGGAGCATCAACTCGATCTGCCACTTCATGGGCACCCGCCGCTTCGACACCGACGACCAATCGACCAATGTCTTCTGGCTGGCCCTACCTTCATTCGGGGAGTCCTGGCACCACAACCACCATGCCTTCCCCCGCTCGGCCGACAACGGCCTGCGCCGTCGGGAACTCGATCCATCCGCCTGGGTGATCACCGGCCTGGAAAAAGTCGGCCTGGCCTGGAACGTCGTACGCATCACTCCCGAGCGGCAGGAGCAGCGACTGGCAGTCAGACCGTCGAGCGACGGTCCGTCGGCCGACCCATCCTGAACGGACCGCCCGCCCCGGGCCACATGGATTCGGCCCCGCTTCGCCGTGCGCCAGACCGGTTGCGCTAGTTTGGGGCGGTCACCTTCCGGGCAATGGAGAACCTATGAATCTGCTTTTCAGACCTGTTGGAATCATCGCCGGCTTTCTGGCGGGCTTCGTCGCGCGGAAAGCCTTCGACAAGGTCTGGGCGGCTGTTGACGACCAGCAGCCCCCGGATCCCGAGGAGCGCGACATCCCCAAGGGCAAGTTCGTGGTCGCCCTCGCAATGGAAGGGGTGATCTTCACCGTAGTCCGCGGCCTTGTTGACCACTACTCGAGGGTCGCCTTCTACCGCTACACCGGCGCCTGGCCCGGCGAAAAAGACGAAGACTGAGCAAACCCGCCGGGTGGCTGGCGCGACCAGCTGCGCGCAGTCGTTGGTCAGGTCTTGTCGCCAGGGCCGCTGAAGGCCTTGACTACGAGGTCCTGGACCCGGCCGCGGTCCTGCTTGGCGACCATCGGTGCGTCCTTGGTCGGAACGACCAGGCGGAAGAACTCCTTGCGTTCTTCTTCGCTGAGGTTGTTGTAGAGCCGCTGGGTGTGGTGGCTGAGCCACCGGGCCCGCATCCAGACAGCCGGCCAGTCGACCCGCTTGGCGAATTCCCAGGACTTGGCGGCGACCCCGGCGGCGGCGCCCGCTTTGGCGGCCTTCGACTTCTTCGCCACGCTCAGACCAGCCTCGAGACGGTGAAGGCCCTCTTACCCTTGGGCGTGCTGACCTCGACCGTGTCTCCAACCGGACGGTTTCGCAGCGCCTGACCCACGGGGGATTCGGCCGAGAGTCGGCCTTCGGCGAGGCTGGCCTCGGTCGAGCCGACCAGCGTCCACGTGTGTTCCCTGCCTTCGGAATCGACCACTACGGCGGTCCGGCCGAAGCTGAAGGTGTCGGCAGAGCCCTGGTCGGCTTCGACGACGACCGCATCGCGCAGCCGCTCCCGGGCCCGCTTGATCCGGGTCTCGAGGCGGGCCTGATCCTCCTTGGCGATGTGGTACTCGGCGTTCTCCTTGAGGTCGCCCATCGCCCGGGCGACCTTGAGCCGTTCGGAGATGGTCTCACGGGCCGGACCCTCCAACTCCTCGATCTCTGCCTTCAGGGTCTCGAGGCCTTCGGCGGTGATCGGTTCGCCCGATGTCTCACTTTCTTCCATCGACCCCACTCTACGGCCTTGCGGGTAGAGGCCCCGCGGAGATCAGCTGCTTACTGGAAC
>JBBRVF010000090.1:0-5993 GCA_038247145.1 Solirubrobacterales bacterium
CGTCTTCGAGGCAGCGGACCAGCGCGTCGACGGTGCCGCGGGAGCCGCCGGCCGGGCGGATTGCCGGAGAACCATGGCTGGCCGCGAGGAACAGCGCACCGGCACCCGTGCCTGGCACCTGCGGCGGCTGCTGGGAATGAGCCGCCCAGTGGTTGAGCGGACCGCGCAGGCGGTCGTCTTCGAAGGCGGCATCGGTCAGTGCGGTAGCCGGGGCGAGCAGCGCCTGGATCAGGCGACCACCCTCGGCTCCGAGGCTCGCGTCTGCCAGGGCGGCCAGCGAACGCAGGGTCGGAGGCGGGCCGCTTTCGGCCTGGCCCAGCACACCCATCGCGGCCGATGACCAGTTGGCGAAGCTGCGGTAACTCTCGGCGTCGTCGCGTCCGACCACTTCGGCCAGCCCTTCCACCGTGCGATCGAGCGAGTTCCAGAAAGGCAGGCCGGTGCCGTCGTCGCAGGGCGAGAACAGGATCTCGTCGCGCTCGTGGAAGTCGAGTCCGTAACGACTCTCCAGTTCGAGGTCGGCGGCGACCCCGCTGCCGCGGATGCCGCCGTGCTCGTAGGCGCCCAGCTCAAGTCGGCCTTCACCATCGGGCAAATCTTTTGTGTAGATGCAGCCGCCCGGGGTGTCGGAGGCCTCGAGCACGGTCACACCGAGTCCGGCCCGAGCCAGGTAGGCCCCGCAGGCCAGCCCGTTGTGTCCGGCGCCGATCAGCACCACATCCGTCGATTCGGCCATTCTCAACTCTCTTTCTCGAAGGGCAGTGGACCGGCGTAAGCGGACTCGCCAAGCATCTCACCGCGACGGGCCAGGTCTGCTGCAGCGGCGCGGGCCTCGGCGGCGAGCGCTTTCCGGTCGACACCGATGGTCCCGGAGTCCTCAACCCGCTTCACGCCGTCGACCCAGACCGCGGACACGCTACGTGGGGTCGCGCCGTAGACGACCTGCTGGAAAGGATCGTGGAGCACCGCCAGCTCCGGTCCGTTGCCGTCAAGAATCTGGATGTCGGCCCGCTTGCCGGGCTCGAGGCTGCCGATCCGATCCTGCTTGCCGAGCGCCTCGGCGCCGCCGAGTGTGGCCATCCGCAGCACTCCCTGAGCGTTCATCGCAACCGGATCGAGGTGATGGATCTTCTGCAGCAACGCCGCTGACTTGACCGCACCGAACATGTCCTGGCTGTCGTTCGAAGCGGCGCCGTCGGTGCCGATGCCGACCCTTACGCCTTCTCGCCGGAGCCTCGGAACCGGGCAGACCCCGGAGGCGAGGATCATGTTGGCAACGGGGTTGTGGGCGACCGCGACATCCCGGCTGGCCAGCAGGCCGATGTCGCTTTCCGAACACCAGATGCAGTGGCCGGCGATTACTTCGTGCTCGAGCAGGCCGACCCGGTCGGAATGCTCGATGGTCGAGCAGCCGTTCTCGATCCGTGACTCGGTCAGCTCCTCGCGAACCTCGGCCAGATGGGTGTGGACGGCCCAGCCGTGTTCGGCGCAGGCGGCGATCGTGCGGGCGAAAAGCTCGTCGGTGATTCCGAGCACCGTGCCGATGCCGGCCCGGAAATCGATCATCACCTCCGAAGCGATCCGCTCGGCCAAAGCCTCGTGCTCGGCCATGAAGGCATCCGGGGCCGGTGCCTCGGGGTAGCGGTCCTCTGCTCCGAAGCAGACCACGCCTCGCATCCCCATCTGCGACAGGCCGTCAACCGCGCCGAGCGAAGCGAGCGAGCCGAGATTGCGGTGACAGCACATGTCGTTGACCGTGGTTATTCCCGATTCGAGCATCTCGACCGCCTTGAGCCGGGTGCCGAGTTCGACGTCGGCCCGACTGATTACGCAGCCGGACGGATTGACCACCCTGGTGAACCACTCCCACAGGATCGCGTCCTCGCCCATGCCGGTGATCAGGCCTTCAGTCAGGTGGGTGTGGGCGTTGACGAAACCGGGCATGACTACTCCGTTGCCGTCGCCGACCACTTCGGCCCCGGCATGATTTGCCGTGACTTGCTCGAAGGAGCCGACCTCGAGTATCGAGCCGTCGTTGCCGATCATTACCGCGCCGTCGCGGATCGCGCCGGCCGGGCCCATCGTCAGGACCCAGGCACCACGGACCACCGTCGCGGTGCCTGAAGCCTCGCTCCCCTCGCCGCCCGCTCTCAAGGCGCTCACCTGATCTCCTCAGGCTCGAGTTCGAGGCCTTCGACTTCGACTTCACGGCTTTCGTAGTACCAGGGAAGCAGCAGACGCTCGACCAGGCTGACGATCAGAAACAGCGTGATGCCGATCGAAGCAAGGACCACGATCACACTGAACATCTCGGTGGTCGCGGTCTGGTTGTTGAGGATCAGGATCAGGTAGCCGAGACCTGCGGAGGCGCCGACCCATTCGGCGAAGACCGCGCCGATGACCGAGAAGGCTGCCGCGACCTTGAGCCCTGAAAACAGGAAAGGCAATGCGGCCGGCAGCTGGGCCTTGCGAAAGCGCTGCCAGGCGCTGGCCTTGAGCGTCTTCAGCAGGTTGAGCAGTTCCGGTTCGGCGGCTCGCAGTCCGTCGATCGTATTCACGGCGATCGGGAAGAAGCTGACCAGAGCGATGACCAGGACCTTGGGTCGCAGGTCGAAGCCGAACCAGATCACCAGGATCGGGGCGATCGCCGGGATCGGCACCATCTGGGAGACGACCAGCCACGGGTATACCGCGCGCTCGACCCGCCGTGACGCACGGATGAGCGAGGCGATGCCGACGCCGACGAATATGGCCAGGGTAAAGCCGAGCAGGATCTCCTTGATCGTTACCCAGGCGTTCTCGGCCAGAATGCTGCGGTCGGTCCAGATCGTTTCGGCGACTGCGGTCGGTGGCGGCAGAGTCGACTCCTTGACGTCCCAGAGCACCACGTAGAGCTGCCAGACGGTGAGCACGAATATGGCGAAGAGCAGCGGTGGCAGAACGCGCTCGGCGATCCGGCGCCGGCGGGATCCGGCGGAGTTCATCGCTCCGCTCCGTCTATGGACGGGTTGTCGTCGATCATCACACTGCCGTGGACTGCTTCCTCAAGCGGCTTCAGCAGCTTCTGCTTCAGGGCGAGAAACTCGGGGTCCATGGTGATCTCGCTGCGGCGCGGACGCGGCAGGTTGACATCGACGCAGAGGCTGATCTTTCCCGGCCGTCCCGACATCACATAGACGCGATCGGAGAGGTAGACGGCCTCTTCGACGTCATGGGTCACGAAAAGGATCGTCTTGTTGTCGCCCTGCCAGACGTCCAGCAGCCAGCTCTGCATCTGGGCCCGGGTCAGAGCGTCGAGGGCGCCGAACGGCTCGTCCAGCAGCAGCAGCTCGCGACCGGCGAGGAAGGTGCGAAGCAGGGCGGCACGCTGCTTCATCCCTCCCGAGAGCTTGGCCGGCCACTGTTTCTCGAAACCGGCCAGACCGAACCGGCCGAACTCGCCGAGCGCGATCTTGTGGGCCTCCTTCTTCTTGATGCCGTTCAGCTCCAGGCCGAGAGTGGTGTTGTCGAGCACCGTACGCCAGGGCATGAGCATGTCCCGCTGAGGCATGTAGCCGACCTTGCCCAGCAGGTCGTCGGGCTGATCGCCGTCGAGCAGCACCCGGCCGCTCGACGGCATGACCAGTCCGGCGATGATGTTGAAGAGAGTCGATTTGCCGCAACCGGACGGGCCGACGATCGAGACGAACTCGCCGTCCGCGATCTCGATGCCGACGTCCCGGAGCGCGGTGACGTTCTCACCGCCGCCCGCGCCCCGGTAGGTCTTGGAGACATCCTCGACCGTCAGTTTCGTTGCCGCTGCCTGCAACCGACTCTCCTCGTTTGGCTCAGCTCCGGCGCTACTCGCCGGCCGAGAGCTCCTCGCCCCCGGTGTATTCGTTGGTTGCGTAGCGGTCGGGCGCGATCGGCTGCTTGGCCAGGTCGTTGTCGACCAGGAACGACGAGAGTTCCTCGAGCGCCTGGTTGCTGAACTGACCGTATGTGTCCGACTTGCCCATCAGCGGGATGTAGGCGTCCAGCTGCGCCGTAGCGAGTTGCTCGTCTACACCCTGGGTTTCGCTGACCAGGTCGGCAACGCCCGTCGCCGGGTCAGCCAGAGTGTCCTGATAACCCTTTGTCGTCGCTTCGACGAAGCCCTTCATCAGGTCCGGTTCTGCGGCGATCTTCTCTTCGGTCGAGAAGGCAACCAGGCCCGGGTAGGACGGCCCGCCGAACTCGTCGAGTGCGAAGGACTTGGTCGGGAAGCCGTCTTCCTCGACCTGCACCCCGTCTGCCGGGATGAAGCCGGTGAAGGCGGCGACCCTGCCCGCTTCCAGCGCCTGAACGCCGTTGAAGCCGATCGTCACTACGTCGACGCTGTCCGAGCTGGAGCCATCGTCGGCCATGATCGTATCGAGGATGGCGTTGTCCGAAGGAACACCGGTCACTCCGACCGTCTTGCCCTCCAGTCCGGCGGGACTTTCGATTCCCTCGTCCGCGAGCGTGATCAACCCACCCGGAGGCCGCTGAAGGATCGCCATGACTCCCTTGGCTCCGCGACCCTGCTCGATCTGGCCGGCGAGGTCGATGCCGTCGGCGATGCCGATGTCGGCCTTGCCGGCGTCGATCAGCCGAAGCGTGTCGGCGGTCGAAGTCGGCTGGATGATCTCGAGGTTGATGCCGTTGTCTTCGTAATAACCCTGGGCCTGCGCCGCATAGATCCCGGCGTGGACCGCGTTGGGGATGAAGTCCAGGACAAGGGTCGCATCCGTGGTTTCAGCGGTCGTCGTGGTTCCGGAATCCCCGGTTGAAGTGTCGTCGTCTCCGCCACAGGCGGCAGCTCCGACGCCCAATGCCATGACCGCAGCCAGCATAAGCAGCAGCCTTTTCCAATTGAATCTTCCATCTGAATAGCTCATTGAATCCTCTCTCTTCTCTGGAACAAAACGGGTCACTTCTTCATCAACTGCGGCAACTCAGGAATCTCCGGCATACCTCCAGCGCATCCAGGCCCAGGCACGGGCGCTCTCCTTTTCAAACGACTTCGAGCGGGCCGAAAGCTCCGCAGGGTCAAGCCCGGATTCGTTGGCTGCGCCCTCTGCGACCATGCAGCGCTCCTCCAGGTATCGGGCCCTCACCACCGCCTCTGCCAGCGAGCCACCGGTCGCCACGGCTCCGTTCGCTCTGATCAGCAGGCAATCGCTATCTCCGAGATCGGCCGCAACCTCATGGCCGGCCTCGAGATCGACAACCAGGTCGGTCCTCGAACAAAGTTTTACCGTCCCGGCGAGCCCTCCGAGCCCGTGGAGCAGCGGCGGCACGGTCGATCGTGCGCCGGCCCGAACGGCCGCCGGCGAATGAGTCCGGCAGATCGCGTTGACATCCGGCCGGGCGGCGTAGATTGCCGCGTGTACCGGAGCCTCGAGCGGCAGGTCGGCAGGGCGCTCGCCGCCGCCTTCGGGCCGACCCTGGGAATCGAGCTGAAAGACATCCGCCTCCCCGGCCCCGCCGAGCGGCCTCGTAGAGGTGAGTATCAAGCCCTCCGAGGTTCGAGCCGAAACGTGACCGAAGGCCTCGACCAGTCCCGCGCCGGCAATGACCCTCGCCGCCTCGGCGACCTCCGCGGGCCGCGTCACCTGGGTTGTCAGGGCCGGCCCGTTCAAGTCTTACCCGCTTACCCGGAGTGCCATCGGGGTCGGGTTGAAGGCGTTCACCGCCGAGATGTCCTGGGGGCAGGCCGAAAGCGCCACCACCAGATCTTCCAGCGCTTCCATCGCGATCAGCGAGCCGGCCGGATGAGGCGGCTCGTAGGTGACGATCCTGCCGTCTTCGACCACGTTGTTCATGAAGACGTTCCAGCAGATTTCGCCGCGAAGCGGCAGGTCGCGACCGTCCTCGGCCAGAGCCTTCTGGAGCGAAGCGAGACAGGAGCCGTGGTCGGGCTCGCCGTAGTCGATCGCGTAACGCTCGGGGTCGCAGCAGGGAACGACGAGGTCGTGGCGGCCGACGTCGTC
>JBBRVF010000091.1:0-5992 GCA_038247145.1 Solirubrobacterales bacterium
ATCGCCGGCACAGCCGTGCGAGTCGATCTGGTCTGCGATCGCGACCTGGTCTCCGCTTACGCCATCGACCGAGACGATGCGGTCGCCGGGGATCAGCTTCGACTGGGCCGGGGAGCCGGCCGCCACTTCGTCGATCGTCTCACTCGACTCCTGGATGCCGAAAGCGAGGAAAAAAAGGATGATGAAGGCGATCGCGATGTTCACGGCGGGACCGGCACCGATCACCACTATCCGCTTCCAGACTGGCTGGTGGTAGTAGCCGCGTTCGGCGATCTCCGGCGGCAGTTCCTCGTCCGGATTCATCCCGGTGATCTTCACGAAGCCTCCAAGTGGCACTGCACCGACGCCGTACTCGGTCTCTCCCCGCTTGACCGAGAACAGCTTCGGTGGAAAGAACAGGAAGAATCGCTCGACCCTCATGCCGGTCGCCTTGGCGGCGACAAAGTGGCCCAGCTCATGCAGAACGATCAGGACGACGAAAGCGAGGAATGCCAGCAGAAAGCTCATCGCCTGTTCAACCCTCCGACCAGCTCTTCGGTGCGCTCACGGGCAGCTTCGTCGATCGCAAACAGCTCGCGGAAGTCCCGGGCAGGCCCGGATCCGACGTCGTCGAGAACTCTCTCGATCACCGCAGCGATGTCGGCAAAGGCGATCCGCCCGTCGAGGAAGGCTTCAACCGCGACTTCATCGGCCGCGTTGAGTGCGCAGGGCGAGATGCCTCCGGCAAGTCCGGCTTGTCGAGCCAGTTCCAGGCAGCGGAAGGTCTCGGGGTCGGGTGCCTCGAAGTCGAGTTTCCCGACCGCCGCGAGGTCGAGGCGCTCGACCGGCGTTTTAACCCGCTCGGGCCAGGTCAGGGCGAAGGCGATCGGCACCCGCATGTCCGGGTAACCGAGGTGGGCGAGCGTCGCCCCGTCGGCCAGATCTACAAGTGAGTGCACGATCGACTGCGGGTGGACGACGATGTCGATCCTGTCGTAGTCGAGGTCAAAGAGGTGGTGTGCCTCGATCATCTCGAAGCCTTTGTTCATCAGGGTCGCCGAGTCGATCGTGATCCTGCCTCCCATCTTCCAGGTCGGGTGGTCGAGAGCCTGCTCGACGGTTACCGAAGCGAGGTCTTCCCGGCCGCGGAAAGGACCGCCGGATGCAGTCAGCACGACCCTCTCGACCGCGCTACGGGACTCGCCTTCAAGTAGCTGGAAGATCGCCGAATGCTCGGAGTCCACCGGCAGGATCCGGCTGCCCGTTCCGCCGGCCAGCTCAGTCACCAGTTCGCCGCCGATGACCAGGCTTTCCTTGTTCGCCAGAGCCAGATCGATTCCTGCATTCAGCGTGGCGATGGTCGGACCGAGGCCGGCCGCCCCGACGATGCCGTTGAGCACGATGTCGGGCTCGCAGGCGCCGATCAGGCTCCGCGCGGCCGATTCGCCCTCCAGCACTATTCCGTCGAATTCAGCCCGGGCCTCGGTCGCGGCGGCTTCGTCAGCAACCGCGACAGCTCCTGCGCCGGACTCACGCGCCTGGATCAGCGCCTCTCTCCAGTTCGAGTTCACCGAGAGGCCGACCACGGCGAGGTCCTCGCGCGAGGCGGCGATCTCCATCGCCTGACGGCCAATGGATCCGGTCGATCCGAGTATCGCGATTTTCTTCATAGGGTTCCGGGGTGTTGGCCTGGCGGGCCGGCTTCAGTAAACGAGGGCGATCGAGACGTAGTAGCCGACCACCACCGTGAAAAGGACTGCGTCCAGACGGTCGAGCAGTCCACCGTGCGGTCCAAACAGCGTACCGGTGTCCTTCTTTCCGAGATCGCGCTTGATCATCGACTCGAACAGATCTCCGACCACGGCGAGCGATGCCACTGCGAAGCCGAGGATCAGCGCGTCCGCCCCCGAGAGCCAGTCCTGGTAGAGCCCGGCGCACCAGACGCCGAGGGTTCCGATCAGGATTCCCCCGATCAGACCTTCCACCGTCTTGTTCGGAGAGAGCTTCGGTGCGAGTTGATGGGCGCCGAACATCCTGCCGACCGCGTAGGCACCGGTATCGGCCACGAAGGTGCCGACAAGTACATTGACGACCAGCGAGGCGCCGTGGTCGGGCAATTCGCGAAGCAGCACTGCGTGTACGAGCGGGATGCCGATCCAGAACAGGCCGAAGATCGTGATCGCCATCGATTCGGTCACGCCCTCGACCTTCGAGCGACGTGCCGCCGCGATGAAAACCAGCAGAAATGGGATCGCCAGGAACATCAGCACGTTGAAAGCGGTGCCCAGATAGGCCGCCGCGATCATCGCCGGCAACCCGATGTAGGCGGCGATCCTCAGCGGCGAATAGTCGGAAGCCATTGAGAAGAACTCCCTCAGCCCGATGGTTCCGAGAACCATGACCACTCCGGCGAACCACGGGCCGCCGGCGACCACGATCGCGATCGCCAGCGCGATCAGTGGCAGGGCGACCAGGATCCTCTTCGCGGTCTCGCCCATCAGGCGCTCCTGGTCCCGAAGCGTCGCTCGCGGCGCCCGTACTCGGCCAGGGAATCGGCGAAGGCGTCGCGGTCGAAGTCCGGCCAGAGCTCGTCCCTGAATACGAACTCCGAGTAGGCGCATTGCCAGAGCAGGTAGTTCGAGATCCGCTGCTCGCCGCTGGTGCGAATCAGCAACTCCGGATCATGCATCTCGGGGGCGTAGAGCAGCCGGCGGAAGTCCTCTTCGCTGCCACCGCTGAAACGGTTCGCGGCGTCGAGAATCTCGGCGCGTCCTCCGTAGTTGAAGGCGATGAACAGGGTGATGCGCTCATTGCCCGCGGTCAGATCTTCGGCTCCGTCCATCTGCGCGCAGAGTCCTTCCGGAACGCCTTCGCGGCGTCCGATGAAGCGCATGCGCACGCCCTCCTCGTGGAGCTCCGGGGTCTCCCTCTCGATTCGCTCGGAGAACATCTGCATCAGGCCGGCGACCTCTTCCGGAGACCGGGACCAGTTCTCGGTCGAAAAGGAGAATACGGTCAGCTCCTCGACCCCGAACTCGGCCGCATCGCGAAGCCTGGCTTTGACGGTGTCAGCGCCGGCCCGATGGCCCTCCTGTACCGGGAGGCCGCGTTCCTTTGCCCAGCGGCCGTTTCCGTCAGTGATGATGGCGACGTACCGGGGGGTACTCACACCTCGAGGATTTCCTCTTGCTTGCCCTTCAGCAGGGAGTCGATCTCTCCGATCGCCTCGTCGGTCAGCTTCTGGAGGGCGGCTTCGGCACGGTGTTCGTCGTCGGCCCCGGCCTCGCCTTCCTTCTTCAGCTCACGCAGGTCTGTCATTACGTCGCGTCGAACATTGCGGACCGCGATGCGGCCGTCTTCGGCAACGCCGTGGACGACCTTGACCATCTCCTTGCGACGCTCTTCGGTCAGGTCCGGAATGTTCAGCCGGATGACGCTGCCGTCATTCGAAGGGGTCAGACCTACATCCGACTCGAGGATCGATTTTTCAATCGCGCCGATCAGCGTTTTGTCGTAAGGGGTGATGGTCAGCATCCTCGCTTCGGTGGCGGCGATGTTGGCCATCTGGGCCAGCGGCGTCTGGGCGCCGTAGTAGTCGACCGTGATGCGGTCGAGAAGGTGCGGGGTGGCGCGTCCGGTACGAACCGTCGCGAACTCGCCCTTGGTCGAACCGACGGATTTTTCCATCCGGTCCCTGGCGTCTGAGAGGAGGTCGTCGATCATGATCCGGTAGCCGGCGCGGACGGTCCAGTCGCTGATGAGCTGACCAGCGTCCCGACCTTCTCGCCGGAGACGATCCTATCTATATTGCGCTCGTCGGCCATGTTGAATACGTGGATCGGCAGGTCGTTGTCCATACAGAGGCTGAGCGCGGTCGAATCCATCACCTTCAGACCACGCTCGATCGCCTCCAGATGGGTGATCTCGGGGATGAAGGCGGCCCCTGAGTGAATCGACGGATCGGCGTCGTAAACGCCCTCCACCCCGTTCTTGGCCATCAGAATCGCCTCGGCGTGGATCTCAAGCGAACGCAGGGCTGCCGCGGTATCGGTGGTGAAGAACGGATTGCCGGTACCGGCGGCGAAGATCACGACCCGGCCTTTTTCGAGGTGGCGCATGGCGCGGCGCCGGATATAGGGCTCGGCGACTTCACGCACGTCGATCGCCGACATCACCCGGGTGAACTGACCGTGCTTCTCGAGCGCGTCCTGGAGGGTCAGGGCGTTCAGTACGGTCGCCATCATCCCCATGTAGTCACCGGTGGCCCGGTCCATTCCCTGAGCGGCGCCATCGATTCCCCGGTAGATGTTGCCGGCGCCGACCACTATCGCGACTTCAACCCCGCGGCTCCTGACGACGCCGATCTGACGGGCGATTCGCTCGACCTGCGCCGGATCGGTGCCGAAGTCGAGCTCGCCCATCAGGGCCTCGCCCGAAAGCTTCAGCAGGATGCGCCTGAAACGCGGCTCAGGCTGGTTGGTCACGCGACCGGCCTCCGTCTACTCGCCGATCCGGAAGACCGAGAACCTCGAGATGACCACGTTCTCGCCTACTTTGGCGGCAAGTGCCTCGCGCAGCTGTTCGATCGTCTTGGAATCGTGCTTGTCGGTGTTGATGTGCTGCTGTTCCAGCAGGGCGATGTCTTTCTTCCACTTCGCTACCTGACCGTCGACGATGCGCTCGATCACGTTGTCGGGCTTGCCTTCTTCACGGGCCTTCTCCTCGAAGATCCGCCGCTCGGCCGCGACCTGATCCTCAGGGATGTCGTCACCGGAAACGTGGGTCGGGGAAGCCGCCGCGACATGCATCGCGACTTCGTAGGCGAAGGCCGAGAAGTCCTCGTTGCGGGCGACGAAGTCGGTCTCGCACTGGACTTCGACCATCGCGCCGACCTTCTTGTTGGCGTGGATGTAGGCGGCGACGACACCTTCGGAGGTGCCGCGGTCAGAGCGCTTGGCAGCGGAGGCCTGGCCCTTTACCCTGAGCAGCTCGATCGCCCGGTCCATGTCGCCGTCGGCTTCAGTAAGCGCTGCTTTGCTGTCCATCATGCCGGCGCCGGTCTGCTCGCGCAGGGCTTTTACGTCCGCGGCCGTAACTGTCTTGCTCACTTGCTTTCCTCCTCGGTGCTTTCAGCTTCGGGAGCGGCTTCGGCCTCCTCGGAAGGGGCCTCAGCGGCATCTCCGGCCGGCGCTTGCGGCTCGTCTTCGGCCGCGGCTCCATCCGCCTCTGCCGGCGCTTCGACTGTCTCGGCTGTCGGCTCCTCTTCGGCCTTCTTGGTCTCTTTGACCGGTTCGGGATCGGCGGCGACTGCCTGGGGGTGGTCCGGCACGACTGCCTGCGGGTGGTCGGGAACCACGGCCTGCGGGTGGTCCGGCACGACTGCCTGCGGGTGGTCGGGCTTGACGGCCTGGGGATGATCCGGCTTCACAGTCTGGGGATGGGGCTTGGGCGCCGGCTTGGCTGCCTCAGCTTCGGCCTTGGCCCGTTCTTCCGCCCGGGCCCTGGCCTTCTCCTCGGCCTGTTCCTTCTCGATCGCCTCGCGACGGACCTTTTCCTCTTCTTCGCGCTTGCGCCGCTCTTCCTCTTCCTTCTTGCGGCGGGCCTCTTCTTCGGCGCGGCGCTTCTCTTCGATCACGGCCCAGGCGCCGGCACCCTGCTCGATCGCCTCGCCGACCGTCGAGATGACCAGCTCGCAGGAGCGGATCGCATCGTCGTTTCCGGGGATCACGAAGTCGATGTTGCCCGGGTCGCAGTTGCTGTCGACCAGGGCGATCACCGGCAGCCTCAGGCGGGTCGCCTCGCGCAAGGCGATCTCCTCGGCCTTGAGGTCGACAATGAAAACGGCATCCGGCACGCGGTCCATGTCACGCACGCCGCCGAGGGCAAACTCGAGCTTCGCCAGCTCGGCCTGCATGTTCATCCGTTCCTTGGTCGGCAGCAATTCGATCTGGCCGGACTCGGTCAGCTCGGTCAGCTCGTGGAGCCGCTTGATCCGGGCCGAAGCGATGTTGTA
>JBBRVF010000092.1:0-5940 GCA_038247145.1 Solirubrobacterales bacterium
CCGTACGCCGACGTCGTCACCAGCACGATCCACAAGACCCTCGGCGGACCGCGCAGCGGAATCATCCTCTGCCGGGAGGAGCTCAAGGCCGACATCAACCGCGCTGTCTTTCCCGGACAGCAGGGAGGCCCGCTGATGCACGTGATCGCAGCCAAGGCCGTGGCGCTGAAGATCGCTCAGAGTGAAGCCTTCGCAGAGCGCCAGCGCCGCACGATCGCCAACGCCAAAGCGCTCGGCGAAGGGCTGATCGAAGACGGGATCGACATCGTCACCGGCGGCACCGACGTGCACCTGGTCCTGGTCGACCTGACCTCGACCGGGCTCGACGGCCAGGAGGGCGAAGACCGCCTCGACCAGGTCGGCATCACCGTCAATCGCAATACCATCCCCTTCGACGAGCGACCCCCGATGAACCCCTCCGGCTTGAGGATCGGAACTCCGGCACTTACCACCAGGGGCTTCGAGCCGGAAGACATGCGCGAGGTTGCCGCGTTCATTGCGACCGCACTTTCTTCGGATCGGTTCGAAGACGAGCGCGACGCGCTGATCGCCCGAAGCCGGGCCCTGATGGACCGCTACCCGCTCTATCCGGGCCTCGGTTGAGGATCTCGAGCCTGAAGTCAGTCCGGTATCGGGTTCCGGGGCCGGTCTGTGTGACCGGCCCGGCCCTCTAGCGGGACCAACCGGCTACCGATGAAGGTCTGGTTCGACTGCACTGCCGCAGCCCACCCGTTGGTGCTGCGGCCGATTATCGAGCGTTTCGCCGCGAGCGGCGCCGAAGTGCTGGTCACTGCGAGGGAGTACGGCCAGACCGTCGGCCTGCTCGAGCTGCTCGGAATCGAACACACCGTGGTCGGCTCCCACGGAGGTGCCTCCAGGGTCGGCAAGGTGCTCGCCCTCGGGTCGCGCTCGGCGAAGCTCTCGCGGATCATCTGGAGGTTCCGGCCGGAGCTGGCGGTGGGCCATGGTTCGGTCGACCTCGCCCTTGTATCGGCTGCGCTGAGTATCCAATCCACCCAGCTGCAGGACTACGAGTTCGCGGGAGCTCAGCGGCAGCTCGCTTTCCGGATTGCTAAGCGGGTCCTGGTACCCGACTCGATTCCGCCTGAGCGCATGGCGAAAGTCGGCGCCAAAGGAGACAAGCTGGTCCGCTACCCGGGCCTGAAGGAGGACTATTACCTGGCCGACTTCGCGCCGGACCGGGCGGTGATCGAGCAGCTCGACCTCGACCTCGAACGGGTTCTGGTCGTGGTCAGACCGCCACCTGAGACTTCCGAATACCACGCAGACAACCCGCTCTACGAGCAGGTCCTCGACCGGCTGGCTTCCGCCTCTGGCGTAACCGCGGTGGTAATCCCGCGGACCGAAACCCAAGCTGAGAGAGCACGGGCGCGCGGCTCGGAGAACCTGGTCGTGCCAGTTCAGGCGATTGACGCCCAGAGCCTGATCGCCTTCAGCGATCTCGTGGTCAGCGCGGGGGGAACGATGAACCGCGAAGCGGTGGCGCTGGGTACTCCGGTCTATACGACGTTCGCCGGCCGGATGGGCGGGGTGGACGAGAAGCTGATCGCCGACGGCCGCCTGGCGGTACTGGAAGACGCCGCCGGATTTCAGCTGGTCAAGCGCCGCGACGAAGCCGGTCCCCGCGAGCCCAGGGATCCGCAGATCCTGGTCGACGCAATCCTCACCGCCCTCGGCTGACCTGCCCGGCCCGGGCGGGCGCCGCCCGGTCTGCCAACGCAGGCCCGGTCTGACACGCAGCCGCAGGTCATTCCATAGGCGTCCCGGTTCCCGTCCACTCGTTCGAACCGGCCGGGGATTTGGGTCGCCATCGACCAAAAGGCGGGCAGGTCCCCTGCGAAGTCGCGCGGGCGAGGTGGGGCGGGAGGCGGTCCGTCGGCTCGGAGTGAGACTCTTCCGGCATGGTCGATACGACGGATGCCGTCTTCGCCTTCGTGGCAGCGGCGTTGATCACCTGGGCGCTGGTGCCCGTCGCCGAGAAGCTGGCGAGGCGGGTCGGGGCGATCGACGAGCCGGGGCCGCGCAGCCAGCACACAGTCTCGACCCCGAGGATGTCGGGCATCGCCATTCTCGCCGGCATCGAGATCGCCGGCTGGATCTGGCTACCGCTCGACTCCGAGGCGACCACGATCCTGCTCGGTGCCGTGCTGGTCACCCTGGTCGGGGCGCTCGACGATGTCTTCGACCTGCCGGCGCTGGTCAAGCTGCTCGGCCAGATCGCGGCAGCCGCCATCCCGGTCGCCGGCGGCGTTCACCCGGATGTGCTGACCATCCCTTTCATCGGCGGCTTCGAACTCGGCTGGACCGCCTGGCCGCTGACCATCCTCGGCATCGTCGCCGTAATCAACATCATCAACCTGATCGATGGCATCGACGGACTCGCGGCCGGGGTTTGTGCGATCGCAGCGACCGCGATGGCTGTAATCGCCCTCTCGCTCGACCGCACCGAGGCCGGAATCCTCGCCGCGCTGACCGCCGGCGGAGCGCTCGGCTTCCTGCGTCACGGCTTTCCGCCGGCTTCCAGTTTCATGGGCGATGCCGGCTCGAACCTGCTCGGCTACATGATCGCCGTCGCTTCGATCCAGGGCGCCTTGAAGACCAATGCCGTGGTCGCTCTCGCTTTCCCCCTGGTTATCCTGGCCGTTCCGATCCTCGATACCGCCTTTGTCGTGGCCAAGCGCCTCAAGTACAAGCAGCCGATCTACCAGGCCGATCGCTGGCACTTCCACCACCGCATGGCGAACATCGGCTTCTCCCAACGGCGAACGCTGGCTTATCTCTACGGCTGGACCCTGGTTCTGGCCCTGCTCGCCCTTGCCCTCAGGTTCGTTCCCTACAGCGACAACCGGGGCAATTTCGACCCGGTCTGGACCGCCCTGATGGTGGCAGTCATCCTGGCCGCGGTGGCGGTGACCGTCTACCTGGTCATCGTGCTCGAGATCCTCAAGCTGAAGCGGACCGGGGACGACCGGGCCTGATCCAGGAGCCGGGAGGCTGCGTTTGGCTCTGGCAAAGGGTTAGTGACGGTTGCTACCAGCCGGACCGGACCGCAATCCGGGCGGCTTTCGGATATAGTCGCGGTCCCTTGACGACGCTTGCCATAGAACGACCCCGAGAGGGCCACGATGGCGGGCGCGGTATCGCTTTGCTCAAGTACGCAGACCTTGCCCTGATAGCACTCGCCCTGCCGGTCTTCCTGATCACCGGCCTTCCACTGCTCGGCTGGGGCGGTGCCGCCGTCGGCTGGACCGGGCAGAGGCTGATCCAGGCGCTGGTCGAGGCCAAAGCGAGCCGGACCGACGATACGAAGAGTTTCTTCCAGCTTATGGCCGGCTCGATCATCGGCCGCTCCTGGTTCCTTGTGATTTCGATCATGACCGTCGGCCTCATCGAACGCGAGGCCGGACTGACCGCAGCCGTAATGTCGGCGATCCTGTTCACGGCCTACCTGGTCATCACCCTGGTCACCAGGGAGAACCCCGAGCAGGCTGCCGAGGCCGGCAAGACAGACGAAGCATGAGACTGCTCGACCGTCGCTTCGCTTTTTTCGCCTGGTTGACCGTCAGCGCCGGCGCGCTACTGACGCCGTCCACCGCCCTCGCCGCGGAGCAATTCGAGCCGGCCGACGAGTTCGCCCTGCCGTCCTGGGTCGAGATAAACATCTTCGGCATCGACATGTCGATCAACAAGGCCGTGGTCTACATCGTCATCGCCGCGGTCCTGACCACCGTCGTGATCAGCCTGATCGCCCGCACCATGAAAGTGCGCCCGGAGAGCCGGGTTCAGACCACGGTCGAGATGGCCTACGGCCTGATGAAGGACAACATCACCGACGGCAACCTCGACCCGAAGATGGCTGCCCGCTGGTTCCCGTTCATCGGAACCCTGTTCCTGTTCATCTGGTTCTCGAACATGATCGGCTACATCCCGCTGCCGTTCAACAGCTCCCATACGATGGACATCTTCGGCCTGGAGATCCCGAGCTTCGCCCTCTATGCGGCGACCGCAAACATCTCGATGCCGCTGGTTCTGGCGCTGATCGTCTGGATTTCCTACCACGTGGAAGGAATCCGGGCCAAAGGCGTCGTCGGCTACGTGCGCGGATGGGTACCGGCCGGCGTCGAAGGCTTCATGGTCGGCCCGATCCTCGGGATCGAGGTCCTTTCTCACTTCGTCCGCCTGATTTCGCTGTCGGTGCGTCTGTACGCCAACATCCTCGCCGGACACCTGTTGCTGCTGTTCATGGGCGGAGGGCTGGTCGTGCTGCTTGGACTGGGAGTAATCGGTTCGACCATCCTCGGACTCCTGACCGGAACTCTGGCCGTGGCCTTCTTCCTGTTCGAGATCGGCCTGGTGGCGACCCTCCAGGCCTTCATTTTCTGCACTTTGACCGCGATATACCTCGACGGCGCCGTCGCCGAGGAACACTAAGGAGAAACAGAAAAAGTGGACCCATCAATCATTGCCGCCGTTGACGTCGAAACCGCCACCGCCTACGCAGAGACCGCCGGCCGCGCCATGGGCCTGGGCCTGGGCACCGGCCTCGCCGCTCTCGGCACCGGCATCGGCCTCGGTTTCATCTTCGGCAAGACGATCGAAGCCGTATCACGCCAGCCCGAACTCAAGTCGGAGATCCAGAGCATTCAGTGGCTCGGCTTCGCACTCACCGAGGCGACCGTCTTCTACGGATTCATCGCCGGCCTGATCGCTTTCTTCGTATAAGCCGATGCTCGGCGAACTGCTGAACACCGCGACGCCGCTCCTCGCAGCGGCGACTGAGGGCACCGAAGAGGGTATGAGCCCCCTTGTCAAGGTCGTTCCCGGCCTGATGATCTGGACGATCCTCGCCTTCGGGGTATCGATGCTGATCCTCAGGAAGTACGCCTGGCCGCCGATCAGCAAGATCCTCGACGAGCGCCAGGAACTGATCAATGACTCGATCACCTCTGCCGAGAAGACCCGGTCCGAGGCCGACCTGCTGCTGGTCGACTACCGGCAGCGGCTGACCGAAGCCCGCGAGCAGGCCGACGAAATCATCGCTCGCGCCCGCAAGGCCGCCGAAGCGACCAAGTCCGAGGCTGCCTCCGAAGGTCAGGGCAGGCGCGAGGAGCTGGTCGAAGCCGCCCGTCGTGACATCGAGGCAGAGACCCGCAAGGCGCTTGAAGACATCCGCAAGGAAGTCGCCAACCTGACGGTGCTCGCGACCGAGAGGGTGACCCGCAAGTCACTGAGCGAAGCCGACCAGAAGCAGCTCGTCGAAGAGGCGCTGCGTGAAGTCGACTTCTCCAGCCTGGCGGGAGACCGCAACAACTGATGGAAGAGCTGGCCCGCGTATATGCCGAGTCCCTCTTTGGCGTCGCCAAGGAAAAGGGGACCCTCGACACCGTGCGCGAGCAGCTCGGGCAGTTCAGCGACGCCCTCGAGGAGGACAAGGACCTCCAGGTCTTCTTCTTCAGCCCTTCCTTCTCTTCGAAGGAGAAGCTCGACGGCCTGAATCTCGCGGTGAGCGACGCCGATCCGGAGCTGCTTAATTTCCTCGAGCTGCTGATCGAGAAGCATCGCATGGCCGCCGTTTTCCGCATCAACAGCCAGTTCGAGGAGCTCTGGAAGAAAGAGAACCGCCGGATTGAAGTCACCGTGACCAGCGCGATCGAACTCGACCCGGCGATTGCCGAGCAGGTCGGGGCCGAAGTTGAAAGACAGACCGGTAAAGAGGTCGAACTGACGAGCCGCGTCGATGAGAACATCATCGGCGGCCTCGTGCTTCAGGTCGGGAACATGGTTCTCGATACCAGTATTCGAAATAACTTGGAGAAACTCCGCCAGAGCGTTGCTCGGGCGGCATAAGGAGGATCAGAACCGAGATGCAGATCAAGCCAGACGAGATTGCCAGCATCCTGCGGCAGCGCATCGAGGGCA
>JBBRVF010000093.1:0-5872 GCA_038247145.1 Solirubrobacterales bacterium
AGATCACCACAGCCCCCGACGGCACAACCACCGCAGTCTGGTACCGCTCCGACGGCAGCAACAACATCATCCAGACAGCAACTCGCTCCCCGGCCGGCTCCTTCGGGGCCCCGACCGACCTCTCGTCCATCGGCCAGAGCGCCTCCAGCTCCCAGATCACGACAGCCCCCGACGGCACCACCACCGCAGTCTGGTACCGCTTCAACGGCATCGTATCCATCATCCAGGCAGCAACCCGCCCCTCAGGAGGCTCTTTCGGGCCCCCGGTCGATCTCTCAGCCACAGGCCAGGACGCCTCCACGCCCCAGATCACCACCGCCCCCAACGGCACCACCACCGCGGTCTGGCAGCGATCCAACGGCACCCACTTCATCATCCAGGCGGCATCAACCGCTCAGCCTTCACTCCTGCTCCAGGTCAGCCGCCAGGGCAGCGGAGCCGGAACCGTGATATCGAGCCCCGCGGGAATCAGTTGCGGCACGGACTGCGCCGAGACCTACCTCTCCTTCACCGAGGTGACCCTGACCGCCAGTCCGTCAAAGGGCTCAACCTTCACCGGCTGGTCAGGCGGAGGATGCTCGGGCACCGGCAGCTGCGAAGTGACCATGCTCGATGCCACGACAGTGACCGCCACCTTCGGCAAAGCGAAGCTCGCCAAGCTGAAGGTCAAGCCTAAGTCAAAGGCAGTCAAGCCAGGCAAGAAGGCCACGTTCAAGGTCGTGGTCAAAAACACCGGCGACGCCACCGCCAAAAAGCTCAAGCTCTGCGCCACGGGCCCGAAGAAGCTGGTCAAGGTACCCAGGTGCCAGAAGGCAGGCAACCTGGCCGCCGGCAAGTCAAAGACCGTGAAAATCAAGGTGAAGCTGAAGAAGAGCGCGAAGAAAGGCAAGAAGGCCAAAATCACCTTCACCGCCACCGCGCAGGGCGGGATCAAGAAGACCGGCAAGGCGACGGTCAGAGTGAAGTAAGTCGGGCTGGCTTCGGTTCCTGAACGGAAGCTGCTGGACCAGGAGTTCCAATAAGAGTGGATTCCGGGGGCCGTCAGGGGGCGGCGGCCGAGGAACGAGGAGGCAAACGGAGCGAACGTACATCTGTACGTGAGCGAGTTTGCCGACGACGACGAAGGCAGCCGTTCCCCGGCGGTTCCCGGGACCGCTCGCTCACCGCGGTACATACGGCCCAGGCACCCAACAAGGCCCATGCAACAGCAAAACCGCCGGACCCAGGGGGAGGGGAGGCCCGACGGTTGTTGCTGATGTTGCGAAAAAGCGAACCCGCCGGGGCAGTCTGGGGGAGATCCCCGGCGGGTTCTTGTGTCTCGTCCAATAAGGAAGATAGGGAGGGGCTCTAAATTGGCCCTAAAGGTGCGTTAACGGTTTCCTTTGAGTGTTCGGGAGCCAGCGGAAGCTCGACCGTGAACAGCGCCCCGCCCTGCTCGGAATCGCCGACACTTGCCGTACCGTCGTGCTCGATCGCGATCGCCTGGACGATCGCCAGACCCAGTCCGCTGCCGTTGGTCGAGGCCCGGTCGCCGGGCCCGGCATTGCGCACGAAGCGGTCGAAGATCTGCGACCGGACCCCGTCGGGAATGCCGGGGCCGTCGTCGCCAACCGAGAGCGTGGCGGTGCTGTTCCCCTCCGATGTCCCGATCTCGACCGTGATCACGGTCCCGGGAGGAGTGTGGCGGACGGCGTTGTCAACGAGGTTGGTCACCACGCGGTGGAGGTCGTCCGGGTTGCCGCTGACCGGGATATCGCCTTCTGAAATCAGTTCGATCCTGTGTCCACCGGCGAGCGGCCGGACCTCTTCGACCGCGTTGGCGGCAATTTTGGCCAGATCGCAGGTTCGGTGCTGCGGGGTCCGTCCGGAGTCGGCGCGGGCGAGGATCTGGAGGTCGGCTACCAGCCGGCGCATGCGCTGTGAGGACCGGAGCGCCGACTCGACCGACTCCTTTTCCAGCTCCTGGCTGGGGGAACGGGCGAGGGCATCGTCGAGCAGTTCGAGGTTGGCCAGCACGCTTGTCAGCGGCGTGCGCAGCTCGTGAGATGCGTCGGCGATGAACTCTCGCTGCCGGGCCAGAGACCGCTCCCTCTCGCTTCTGGCCAGCGAGAGCTCGTGAAGCATGCCGTTGAAGGTGCGGGTGAGCTCTGCCACCTCGTCATCGGCGACCGGAACGTTTAGCGTCACAGAAGGATCGCGTGTGCGGGCGACCTCCCTCGCGGCGGAAGTCAGTCCCGAAACCGGCCTCATCGCCCTTCGGGAGAGCACGACTCCCGCAAGGGCGGCCAGCAGGGTGGCGCCGAGGGTTCCGGCCAGGACCGAGATCCAGACCTGCCCGATCGACTGGTCGAGTCGATCGACGGGTCTCGCAAACCTCACGAATCCGGGGGAAATGTCCTGACCGGGCAGGGGTGTCAGGGCGACTGTTGCCACCTGGTACCCGCCGCTGGTGATCACGTTTTCCCCGGTCGGCGGACCGACGGCGGGGAACTGGTTGGACGAGAACGTCCGCTGGTTGGCCAGCAGCGTCAGCGAAGAAGGGCCTGTCGCGTTGGCAAAGATCTCGCCAAGATCGACGCTTGGCGTGTAGCCGGGGGTGAGGTCGACGTTGTCGTTGACGTCCCGGGCAAGCTTCTCGGCCGATGCCATGGTCTCGGATTCGTAGTTGTCGCGCAGCTGCTGGGTGGTGAACTGGCCGACGGCCAGTCCGAAGGCGACCAGGATCACAAAGGTCAGTCCGGATGAAACCGCGGCGAGCTTCCAGCGGATCGGCCAGCGGGAAGGCCATCTGTTCGACTGGCGCAGCCTGTTGAGGGCTTCCACGGCGTTCAGCTCTTGATTACGTAGCCGGCTCCGCGCTTCGTGTGGAGGATTCGCGGTTCCCCGCCCTCCTCGAGCTTGCGCCGGAGATTCGAGATGAACACATCGATGGTGTTGGTCTCATCGAGCGGGTCGTATCCCCAGACTTCTTCCAGCAGGCGCTCCCTCGAGACGACCAGTCTCTGGTTGCGCATCAGGTACTCCAGAAGTTCGAATTCACGCTTGGTCAGCTCGATCTCGCGGTCGCCGCGCTTGGCCTCCTGGAGATCGGGATTCAGCCAGAGATCACCGACCGTGACCATGGCCGAGCCCCGGGGCGGGTGGCGCCGCAGCAGAGCGCGGATCCTGGCCAGCAGTTCGGAGCGGTCGAAGGGTTTGACCAGATAGTCGTCGGCACCGGTGTCGAGGCCGGCAACCCGGTCCTCCGGGTCGGCCCGGGCGGTCAGCATCAGGATCGGGACCTCGCTGGACTCACGGATCCGGTCGCAGACCTCCATGCCGTCCATGCCCGGCAGGCCAAGGTCCAGCACGACCAGGTCCGGGGCGAATTCGCCCAGGTCTGCGAGGGCCTCCGGTCCGTCGAGGGCGGCGCGTACCTCGTAGCCCTCGGCACGCAGAGTTCGTCTGAGGACGTCGACGATGTCTTCGTCGTCCTCGACTATGAGAATCCGCCCTCCGCCGGAGTCCAGTTCGCTGACCATGGGGCAAGTCTAAGCCTTGCCGGACACGGATCGCCGGCGCGGCGACCGGAACGGCGCCTTTCAGCATCCGGGAAGGTATTGCGGCCACTCCGTAGAACAGAGGATCATGTTTGTTCGCAGAGCCAGACGCGGTGGGAAGCGGCGTCCAAAAGGGGGCGCCGGCAAGTCGGCGGCCGAAAAGCCCCGTCAGGGCCTCGACCAGAAGCATCTCGACCTGATCGGCCTCGGCCTGATCCTGCTTGCGGTCTACTTCGTATTCGTCCTGTATTTCGGTTGGGGGGGAGGCAGCCTGGGCTCCGGACTGGGCGACGGACTCAACTACCTCTTCGGCGTGGTGGCCTACCTGACTCCGGTGGCGCTGTTCGCGGCCGGCAGGATCCTGATGTTCAGGCCGGCCCTGCCGGCGACCAGGCCGCTGCGCACCGGTGCCTTGCTCCTGCTCGCCGGCATGCTGCTCGCTTTCGCCGCTGGAACTTTCGGCCTGGCGGGCGGCCGGGGACCGAATACCGCCTACTTCGACTCCGGCTGGTTCCCGGATCACGGTGGTGTGGTGGGCGAATCCTTCTACTGGGCCTTCGCATCGCTGCTCCAGCCCTTCGGCGCCCATCTGCTGGCTGTTTTCGCACTGGTCGGCGGCATCCTGCTGCTCACCGGAACGACCGTGGCGGCAGTCGTTTCGGGCAGCCGCAGTGCGCTGAAGAAGGCCGGTTCGACTTCGGCTGAAGCGACCCGCGTGCTGACCAGGACCGGCCACAGGGATTCCGCCGAGGAGGCCGTCCCGAACGACGCGGAAACCGTCGCACTCGGTGACGACGAACTGACCGCGCTGCTGCCGGAAGACGCGGACCAGGAGGCAGCGCCGGCGGTTTCCCCGATCGAGGTGGACATCTGGGCCGAAGAGGGCGATGAACCGACGATCTCCGGCACCAGCGAACCTCTGGAGCCGATCGAGATTTTCCCGGGGGGCGACGCCGGTGGGGAGGAAGGCCCCGGGGTCGAGCCGGCCGGCACGATCACCGATGATTTCGACGATGAGCTGGCCGATCTCGAAGACGAGGTCGTGGCGGCTCCGCCGACCGCCGAGATGGATTTGCCGGTGGGCAAGCAGCTGCCACTGACGCCGATGGGCAAAGAGCGTGGTGCGACGCTGTCCGAGCAGGTCAACTATCGGCCACCGCCGATCAAGGTGCTCGATCGCGGCGAGAAGAACAGCGGCCCGGATCCCGCTGAACAGAAAGAACTCGCCCGCAAGCTGGTCGAGACCCTCGGCCACTTCGGTGTCGAAGCGTCGATCGTCGGCGTAGTGACCGGCCCGCACGTTTCCCGATTCGAACTCCAGCTCGCACCGGGCACCAAGGTGAAGAAAGTCAGCGAGCTGGCCAACGACATCGCCTACGCCCTGGCGTCGACCGACATCCGCATCCTGGCGCCGATTCCAGGAAAGCAGGCGGTCGGGGTCGAGGTTCCCAACTCGAGCCGCAACATGGTCAGGCTCGGTGACATCTACAAGCGCACTGAAGCCCGGTCCTCGCCGCTGCGGGCCTGGCTCGGCAAGGGAATCGACGGCAAGCAGGTCTCGACCGACCTGGCGACGATGCCTCATGTGCTGGTCGCCGGTACCACCGGCTCGGGCAAGTCCGGCTGCGTCAACGCGATCCTCTCGTCGATCCTGATGCACTCCTCGCCGAACGAGGTTCGGCTGGTTCTGGTCGATCCCAAACAGGTCGAGCTCAACCACTACGAAGCGGTGCCACACCTGCTCACCCCGGTTGTCACCAACCCCAAGCTGGCGGCCAACGTGCTCAGCAACCTGATTGCCGAGATGGAGAGCCGCTACGGGCTGATGAAGGGTGCACGCGCCCGGAATATCGCCGACTACAACCGGATTCAGGTCGAAGCCGGCGAGCCGGGACTGCCGTACATCCTCTGCGTGATCGACGAGCTCGCCGACCTGATGATGGTCGCTCCCGCCGACGTCGAGTCCTCGATCATCCGGCTCGCCCAGAAGTCCCGGGCCACCGGCATCCACCTCGTGCTGGCTACCCAGCGGCCGTCCACCGACATCATCACCGGCACGATCAAGGTAAACATCCCCTCCCGGATCGCCTTCGCAGTCTCCTCACAGACCGACTCGAGGGTGATCCTCGACCAGGGCGGCGCCGAGTCGCTGCTGGGCAAGGGCGACATGCTCTTCCGCGGACCGGGGACGTCGAAGCTGCAGCGGATTCAGGGCGCCTTCGTCTCCGAGGAGGAGATCGCCCGGATCACCGATCACTGGTCGGCCCAGGGAGAGCCGGAATTCGAGCAGGAACTGCTCAACGAGGTCATTCCGAAGAAGGAGGATTCGCCCG
>JBBRVF010000094.1:0-5856 GCA_038247145.1 Solirubrobacterales bacterium
ACGGCCAGCACGTGCTCGATCGTCAGTGGCTCGAAGTAGAGGCGATCGGAGGTGTCGTAGTCGGTCGAGACCGTCTCCGGATTGCAGTTGACCATGACCGCGTCGCGACCGCAGTCGCGCACGGTCATCGCCGCGTGAACGCAGCAGTAGTCGAACTCGATCCCCTGCCCGATCCGGTTCGGGCCGGCTCCGAGGATGACTACCGACGGCCTCTCCCCCCTTCGAACCTCCGAAGGCGAACCGGGTGCTTCGTAAGAGGAGTAGTAGTAGGGCGTGCGGGCGTCGAACTCGGCGGCGCAGGTATCGACCGAGTTGTAGATCCGCTCGAGCCCTTCGCTGCCGTCGCCCTCGAGCGCCAGCAGGGAAAGCTCGCGCAGGAACCAGGGGTCGATCCTGGTGCGCTCGTGGATGTCCTCGACCGAAACCCCCCGGGCCAGCCCGGCCATGATCAGGTCGATCCGCTCCGGGGTCGGTATCGCGATCTCGGCGAGGAGCTCGGCGTCGGAGTCCGGGATCGCAGTGATCGCATCCAGCTCGCGCGAGGCGAGAGCCTTGGCGAAGGACTGCCTGAAGGTCCTGCCGATCGACATGATCTCGCCGACACTCTGCATGTAGGTGGAGAGCCGGTGGGCGGCGCCGGGAAACTTCTCGAAAGCAAAGCGGGGAATCTTGGTCACCACGTAATCGATCGTCGGCTCGAACGAGGCCGGTGTCGCCCGGGTGATGTCGTTCGGGATCTCCTCCAGCGCGTAGCCGACCGCCAGCTTGGCGGCCATCTTGGCGATCGGGAATCCGGTCGCCTTCGAAGCCAGCGCCGAAGACCTGGAAACCCGCGGGTTCATCTCGATCACCGCGATCTCGCCATCGGCCGGGTTGACCGCGAACTGGACGTTGGAGCCGCCTGTCTCGACCCCGACCACCCGGATCACCTCGATCGCGATGTCGCGCAGCGACTGGTAGACCGGGTCGGTCAGCGACTGGGCCGGAGCGATCGTGATCGAGTCGCCGGTATGGACGCCCATCGGGTCGAGATTCTCGATCGAGCAGATGATGACCACGTTGTCGTTGTGGTCGCGCATCACCTCGAGTTCGAATTCTCCCCAGCCGATCACCGACTCCTCGACCAGTACCTGGCCGATCGGGCTGGCCGCGATTCCATTGCCGACCACCTCGATCAGCTCGTCCCGGGTCTCGGCGATGCCGCCGCCCTGGCCGCCCATGGTGAAGGCAGGCCTGATGATCGCCGGCAGGGTCGCGTTGCCGGAATCAAGCGACTCCAATGCCTGCTCGACGCTCTCGACGGTTATCGACCACGGGATCCTGATCCCGGCCTCGTTCATCACCTGACGAAAGACCTCGCGGTCCTCGGCCCGGATGATCGCCTCGCGGTTGGCGCCGATCAGCTCGACCCCGTACTTCTCCAGGGTGCCGTCGGCCGAGAGGTCCATCGCCAGGTTGAGCGCGGTCTGCCCGCCGAGTGTCGGCAGCAGGGCATCGGGACGCTCTCTCTCGATGATCGCCGCCACCGGGCCGGGAAGAAGCGGCTCGACATAGGTCCGGGTGGCGAACTCCGGGTCGGTCATGATCGTCGCCGGGTTCGAGTTGACCAGCACGACCTCATAGCCCTCCTCAAGCAGCACCTTGCAGGCCTGGGCGCCGGAGTAGTCGAACTCGGCCGCCTGGCCGATCACGATCGGGCCGGAGCCGATCAGCATGATCTTGTGGATGTCGTCGCGGCGGGGCATCAGGAGGCCAGCTCGATGAAGCGGTCGAAAAGGTGGCGGGAGTCGCGCGGTCCGGGTCCGGCTTCCGGGTGATGCTGGACGGTCATCGCCCTTGCCTCGGGCAGCCTCAGGCCTTCGACGGTCCGGTCGTAAAGGTTGATGTGGGAGAGCACCGCTTCACCGACGTCGGTCCGCCAGCGGACCGGCTCGTCGCCTTCGATCGTCCTGCCGCCGTCCGGTCCGGCCACGGCGAAACCGTGGTTCTGGGAGGTGATCTCGATTACACCGGTCTCGAGGTCCTTGACCGGATGGTTGGAGCCGCGGTGACCGAACGGCAGCTTGAAAGTCTCCAGGCCGACCGCCCGGCAGAGCAGCTGGTGGCCGAGACAGATGCCGACCATCGGCCGCTTGCCGACCAGCTCGCGAATCGTCTCGACCACACCGGCCACCGCGGCCGGGTCCCCCGGTCCGTTGGCGAGGAAGATCAGGTCGGGATCGCGATCGAGAACGCCCTGCGCTCCTGTGCTGCTCGGCAGCAGGGTCACCCGGCAGCCGCGCTGCCGGAGCTGGTCGGTGATGCTCGACTTGATCCCGGTGTCGAGCGCGACCACATGAGGCCCGTCGCCTTCGAACTCGATCGGCTCGGCCGGGCTGACCGTGCTGGCGAAGTCGGAGCCGGCCATGGCCGGCTCGGCCGCGACCGCTGTCGCGCCGTCCTCCCGGGTCACATCTGCCGCGAGGATCGCCCCGCGCATCGCTCCTTTATCGCGGATGTGGCGCACCAGGGCCCTGGTATTCACGCCGGTGATTGCCCGGACCCCGTTGGCGCTCAGCCAGTCGAGCCATCCGCCTTTGGCCGTGGCCGCGTCGTCTCCGTTTCTGGCGTCGCGCATGATCACTCCGCGGGCGTGGGCCCGGCCCGACTCCATGGCCTCCGGGGAAACGCCGTAGTTGCCGATCATGGGATAAGTGAATGTGATGATCTGACCGGCGTACGACGGATCGGTGACGGCCTCCTGGTAGCCGGTCATCGCGGTATTGAAGACGACCTCTCCTACCGTCGTTCTGGCGCTGTTCGGATCGGCTTCGCCGCAGAGCAAGCCGTCAAAACGGCTGCCGTCCTCCAGCAGAACGTATCCAGGCGAGAGGCGGCTCATGCCACTCCCAGGCTGAAGCTGCGAAGGCGATAGGCGACCTGACCGGCCGCGAGCGTCATCAGGACGCGGCCGGTGAGCTGGCGGCCGGCGCACCAGGAATTCCTCGAGCGGCTCTCGTATCCGTTCTCGCCGACCGTCCATTCGGCCTCCAGGTCGATCAGACAGAGGCTGGCTTTCCGGCCCGCTTCGATCCGGAACGGTTCGATGCCGAAGGGGATGCCGCCACAGCCGAGCTTTTCGACCAGAAGCGGCAGCGGGATCGTTCCCGGCAGAACCAGTTCCGTGTAGAGCGCGGAGAAGGCCGTTTCAAGCCCGGTCACTCCCATCATCGCGGCCTCGTATGGCACTTCTTTCTCCTCGACTGCATGGGGTGCGTGATCGGTCGCGATGCAGTCGATCGTGCCGTCGAGCAGCGCCCCGATCAGGGCCTGGCGATCGTCCTCGGAGCGCAGCGGCGGGTTCATCTTGTGGCGGGACGGATCTAGCTCCCGCACAGCCTCGTCGGTCAGACAGAGGTGATGCGGGGTTACCTCGCAGGTGATGTCGACCCCGTCGGCGCGGGCCCTCCGGACCGCTTCGATCGACTCGATCGCCGAAAGATGCTGGATCTGAATCGCACCGCCTTCGTAGCCGGCAATCGCCGCGTCGCGGGTGATCATCACCGACTCGGTGATCGAAGGCACACCGCGCAGGCCGAGCTCCATCGAAACCTCGCCTTCATGCATCGATCCGCCGGCCGAGAGGTCGGGGTCCTCTTCGTGGAGGGCGATCCTTCCGCCACACATCGCCTGGTACTGGAGCGCCCGCCGCAGGATGCCGGGATTGGTGACCGGAACGCCGTCGTCGGTGAAGCCGACCGCTCCGGCTTCGCGCAGCTCGGCCATGTCGGTCAACTCGCGGCCTTCCATTCCCCTGGTCACGGTGGCGAGAAAGCCCACCGGAACCGAAGCTTCGCTGCGGGCCCGGTGCCGGAGCGCGTCAATGTCGGCAGGACTGGAGACGGGCGGGCTGGTATTCGCCATCGCGAGCACGCCGCCATAGCCGCCGGCAGCCGCAGCACGGCTGCCGGTTTCGAGGTCCTCCTTGTACTCCTGGCCGGGAGTCCGCAGGTGGACATGCGGGTCGAAGAAGGCCGGGAAGACGTGCCTGCCCTCGCCATCGACTACCTCGACGCCGTCGTCTGCCAACGAGCCGGCAGCGGCGACCTCGGAGATCGTTCCGTCTTCGATCAGGATGTCGTGGACGCCGTCGATACCGGTGACCGGATCGATCACGCTGGCACCCCGGATCACCAGGGTGGCCTGGCTTCCGGGCCGCTGGACGAGCGGCTCTGGCAGCGGCTGACTCACAGTCTCTGGGCCCGTGTTCATGCCGGCTCTCCGATCGGCACGGGGCCGTCCGGCGAGGAGTCGGACCTGGTGTTCTCATTACCGGTCAGAAGCTCGTAGAGGATGGCCATGCGGACCACCAGTCCCGAAGCAACCTGCTCCGAGATCAGCGACTGCCCGGAATCGAGCACGTCGCTGGAGATCTCGACCCCGCGGTTGACCGGGCCGGGATGCATAACCAGCTGCCGGGGGCCGAGGCGGCGGCTGTTCACCTGAAACAGCCTGGCGTACTCGCGGATCGAGGGCACGAAGTTCTCGCCCATGCGCTCGTTCTGCATCCTCAGCAGGTAGATCACATCGGCCGAGTCGATCTCGTCAAGTGAGTAGCGGACCTCGCAGCCGGTCGCTTCGATGCCCCGGGGGATAAGCGTCGGCGGGCCGGCGACGGTCACCGAGGCACCCATCCTCTGGAAGCCATGGATGTTGGACCGGGCCACCCGGCTGTGGAGCACGTCGCCGACGATCCAGATGTTCGCCCCTTCGAGGCTGCCGATCCGCTCGCGCAGAGCGAAGATGTCGAGCAGGGCCTGGCTCGGATGCTGGTGCATTCCGTCCCCGGCATTGATCACCGAGGCGTCTACCCAGCCGGTCAGCATTTTCGACGAGCCGGCGTGAGGATGGCGCAGCACGATCGCCGCCGGGTCGTAGGAAGAAAGGGTCTCGACCGTGTCCTTCAGCGACTCGCCCTTGTCGACGGAGGAACCGCTGGCCTTGACCGAGACAACATCGGCCGACAGTCGCTTCGCCGCCAACTCGAACGAAGAAGAGGTACGGGTGCTCGACTCGTAAAACAGGGTGACCACCGTCTGGCCCCTCAGCGTCGGGACCTTCTTGATCTCGCGGCGGGAAACCTCGGCGAAGCTGGAAGCCCGCTCGAGGATGGTCTCGATCTGCTCGCGGTCGAGGTCATCCATGGAGAGCAGGTGTTTCACTCGACCACCTCGACCGGGCTGGAGATGGTCACACCTTCGCTGCCGTCGGTCTCGGTCAGGCTGACCGCAACCCTCTCGTGGCGCGAAGTCGGCAGGTTCTTGCCGACGTAGTCGGGGCGGATCGGAAGCTCGCGGTGGCCGCGGTCGCAGAGCACGGCCAGCTGGATGCGAGCCGGGCGGCCGTAGTCGAACAGGGCATCAATGCCGGCCCTGACCGTGCGCCCGGTGAACAGCACGTCGTCAACCATGATGATCGTGCGCTCTTCGAGCGGGAAGTCAAGCCGGGTGGCGTGGACCACCGGCTGATTGTCAGCCGACCTGGTCTGAAGGTCGTCGCGGTAGAAGGAGATGTCGATCTCCCCCAGCGGCACGTCGGTGCCGGTCAGCTCCAGGAGAAGATCGTGGATGCGACGGGCCAGAACGACACCGCGGGTGTGAATGCCGACCACGGCGATCCCGGACAGGTCCGGATTCTTCTCGACGATCTCGTGAGCGATCCGGCGCAGCGTCCTACCTACATCTTCTCCATCAAGTACTGACCTACTGCTCAAAACGACCCTTCCTGGCCTCTCGGGACCGGATTAAAGAACCGACTCGGTCACCTTAGCACCGGGTCAAGCGGAATTGGATTCGGCCGCTTCGGCGGTCGCGGTCT
>JBBRVF010000095.1:0-5814 GCA_038247145.1 Solirubrobacterales bacterium
ACAGGCCCTGAAACGATGTCGCCCCGGCTGCACCGCCCCGGCGCAGCCGCCGGACCAGGCGCTGCTGTCCGTCGACCCCGCTGCCCGCCGGCAGGCCGCCTCCGTAGACGGCCAATCTGAGCATCGAGTCCGCCTGCCGGCCGAACGACTCGGGCGCAGTTTTACCCGCGCCGAGGACGGTCGCCCCCGAGAGTTCGGCGGAGGCGCCCGCCAGTCGCTGCGAGGTCTCACGCCAGGCCCGAGCGAGCGCCTGCTGCGGACCCACTGACGAGAGCAGCATCGGCACGTCGCGGTTGGCCGAGAAGAAGCCGGCCCGGCGACGGCTGGACGACCTCAATCCGTCGATCCCGAGCAGGGCGATCGCCGCATCGGCCCCGTGGCCGCGGAATAGGCCCGGCAGCAGCTCGTGAGCCGGTGAGCCATCGATGCGATCGCCGCGGCTGAACCAGACGGTCATCCGGCCGTAGGGCGACGCGTCGTCGTCGACGGCCGTCAGCATGCCTTCGAGAAGGTACGACTTTTCGAGAGTAACCAGTCCTTCGTCGAGAAATTCGCGCATATCCGCAGCTGCAGCATTGATCGCCGTGGGCTCCCCGACCGCGTTGACCACCAGCGGCAGGTCCTCGGAGAGGCTGAGCAAGCTTGAGCTCTGGAGGCCGTGCCGGGGGCCGAAGCCCTCCCCCGCCCTGAGCAGGACCGCGTCGCCGATTCCGTGATCGACAAGGCAGGAGAAAATCGCTTCGGCCAACGGCGAGTCCGCCGCCCTCCCGCGTTCGCCGAAATAGATGGTGAGGCGGACGCCGGCGCGGCTCACAGCAGACCCCCCAGTACCTGCCCGAGCCAGACCGCGCCGACGCCGGCCACGAGGCTCAACACGATATTCATCGTTGCGAGGCGGAGCAGACCGTCCTCAGCCAGCCGGTGAGTCTCAAAGACCCAGGTGCTGAAGGTGGTGAAACTCCCGAGCAAACCGATCGCCAGCAGCCGCAGCAGGTCGCCCGAGATCCCGGTCTCGACCAGGACTCCGAGGATCAGCGCCCCCAGCAGGTTGACTGCGAGAGTCCCCGTCGGAAACCTGGTGTCGATCTGCGAGCTGACCTTCAGGTCGAGCAGGAAGCGGCAAGTCGCGCCGAGGCCGCCGAGCAGGGCGATGCCCGCGTAGAGCGAGAGGCTCACCGGCTCAGCCTCGCTCGCCGGACCAGCCCGCTGCTCAGCCACACGGCCAGCAATCCGAGCGAGACGCTCGCGCCGGCGTAGGCCAAGGCCAGCGGGTAGGCGTCGGCTTCGATCATGTCGAGCAGCTCCAGCTGCATCGCGGAGAAGGTGGTCAGGGCGCCGCAGAGCCCGGTCCCGGTAAACGGCCGCGCGTATCCGGAAACCGAAAGCCGTTCCCGCATCCGGGTGACGAAGTACCCCAGCAGGAGTGCTCCGGTCAGGTTGGCCGCGAAAGTCGCCCACGGCCACTGGCCAGGCTCCACTGCCCACGCCTCCGAAAGCAGGCCGCGGAGCAGCGCGCCGATCATGCCGCCGACGAAGATAGCGGCAATCTCTCGGGAGTCGGCCCGCATCCGACCCAGCATATTCGCTACCTGCGGATTGTCTTTCCGCCCGGTCGCCGAACCCCGTACGCCGCTGCCAGTCGCCCGCGAGAAGTATTTGTGTGCATTTCATTAGCAAATGGTCTATGCTGCTCAAAGTTCAATAACCGATACGCCGAGTTCCCGGCCGCCTTCGGGCGCGGGAAACGGGGGAACCAGGTTTTTGGGGCGAATCCACCGGTGAAGGTGGGAGCGCAGCTCTTTGAGCGCCAGCCCGTCAGCTAACCCCGCAGGCAGACAAGGAGTTCGGTAGCAAATGAATCACTCCCAGCCGCATCCCGCGGCGAAGTTCCGAATAGGCGGCGTCGCCACGGCGGTCGTCCTCGCTTTCTCAGTTTTCGCCCTGCTCGGCCTGAGTGCGGCCGACCGGGCCGAGGCCTGCGCCAGTACCTCCAGCGGCGGCCTCAACCTCTCCAGCGGCAAGTGCAAGAAGTTCAAGAAAGCCCGCCTGGTAAACGGCAAGGCGATCGCTCCGGCGAGCGCTCCGGCCAAGGTCAAGAAGGTCATCAAGTGGGCCAACAGGATCCGCAACAAGCCCTACATCTACGGTGGCGGCCACGCCAGCTTCAAGTCGCGCGGCTACGACTGCTCCGGATCGGTCAGCTACGCGTTGCGCGGCGGCAGGTTCGTCAGTAGCCCGATGGCCTCCGGTGGCTACATGAACTGGAAGCAGCGCGGCAAAGGCAGGTGGATCACCGTCTACTCCAACCCCGGACACATGTACATGGTGGTCGCCGGGCTTCGCTTCGACACCTCGATGACCCCGGGCAACGGCCCCGGCTGGAGCAAGAGCATGCGCTCGACCTCGGGCAGCTTCTCCGCCAGGCACCCCGGCAACTTCTAGAACCCGAACCCTCCCTCCCCCAGTGACGACGCGCCCCGGCCCTCTCTCCGGGGCGCGTCGTCGTTAAGGGCGCGTCGTCGTTAATGCCGGTGCGCCACGTACCTCCTGCGCTCAGGCGTTGAGGGCGACGGGGTCCGGGGAATGAATGCGACGGTGAACGCTCATCGGCAGGCCGTTGCGGGGGCGCTGGGTGATTGCCGCGTCGGCTTCGACCACGGCACCACGGGGAAGGTCGAATGACAGGCGGCGGCTGATCATCGCCGCGAGCAGAGTCGATTCGACGATCGCAAAGGTGGAGCCGACACAGATCCGGCGGCCGGCACCGAAAGGCATGTAGGCCTGACGGGGCCTGCCCTTTGTATTCCCCGGGAGGAAACGCTCGGGGTCGTAGCCCTCCGGGTTCGGCCAGAGCTTCGGATCGCGGTGGATCATGGTGATCAGAACCATCAGGCTGGAGCCGGCCGGGATGTGAAAACCGTCGATCTCGTCGTCCTCGATCGCGCGCCGGCCGACCATCCAGACCGGCGGCATGATCCGCATCGCTTCTTCGATGCAGGCCCTGGTCCAGGGCAGGCTCTCGACATCTTCCATGGTCGGTGTACGGTCCCCGAGAACTTCGTCTACCTCGTTGAAAAGACGCTCGCGCGCCCAGGGATTCAGCGAAAGCTGCTGCCATGTCCAGGTGAGGGCATTGGAGGTGGTTTCATGCCCGGCCAACATGAAGGTCATCAGCTCATCGCCGATCTGCTCCCTCGACATCGCTTCACCGGTCTCGTCGTCGCGAGCCGAGAGCAGGAGTCCGAGCAGATCTTCGCCGGCGCTTCCCTGCGAGCTCCTCTCCAGCAGTACCTCGTCGATTACCTTGCGCAGTTCTTCGAGGGAACGCTGGAAGCGCCGTCCCTCGGGGTTGAGCGCGATCGCCCGCTCGAGATTCATGCCCGGCAGCATCGAAGCGACGAAGGTCGGCAGCCGGCGGGCCATCCTCGTGCCGAGCTTCAGGGCATCGTTCATCGCCGGGCCCACGCGAGCCGCGGTCTCGCCGGTCAGATCGGCGCCGAACAGCGCCCTGCCGACCACGTCGAGCGTCAGCTCCATCATTTCCCGGTTTACGTCCAGGACCTCTCCAGAGCCGCCAGAAGCAAACGGTCCCGAGTCGAGCGCATCGGCCGTAGCCGCCGTCATGTGTTCGGTGAAGGCGCTCAGGTGGCGTTTGGCGAACATCGGCTGGACCAGCTTGCGCTGGCGACGCCAGACTTCGCTTTCACTGGTCAGCAGGCCTTCGCCGAGCACGATGCGGAGCAGCTCGTACTCGATCCCCTTGTTGTAGTTGTCCTGGTTGGTGACCAGCACGTGGCGCGCGGCCTCGCTGCTGCTGATCGCGACGATGTGCCGACCACGGGCGTGGGTGCTGGCCACTTCGCCGTATTCGCTCGCCATCTCGCAGAGCGGCTTCATGAAATCCCTGCTCGTAGCGAGTACGAACCTGACGTTGTCAAGGCCGCGCGGACCGGGTGGCAGCTGCCCGCTCATGCCAGCTCGGCCTGCCCGATCACGGTGGCGAGCTGGATCAGCCGGCTTCGGACCAGCCCCCACTCGACCTCTACGTCATTTGACGGGGCCATCGCGACAAGGGCCAGGCCGCGTACGGCCGAAACGGACGTGGCCAGCAGCGCCGGGAACTCCGGGTGGCTGGAAATCTCCGGAAGAAGCTCGGAGGCGCTCTCGAGGATCAGCCCCTCGATCTCGCGGTTGAGGTCGAGGACCGCCGCCTGGAGGTCCTGATCGGTGCGGGAGGCGAGGTGGATCTCCACCGCTGCGACGAAGGTCGGCCCTCTGAAAACGACAAAGAGGCGGTCGAGGATGGCCGCGAAGCGCTCGAGCATGTCTGCCGAGCCAGGTGAGGTTGCGACGAACTCTTCTGCCAGCCGGGCGCTGGCGTGGCCGAGAGCGTCAACGCTCAAATCGGCCTTGGTGCGAAAGTGATGCTGGAGCGCACCGAGGGACACCCCCGCCCGCTCGGCGGCCAGCCGGGTCGAAGTGCCGGCGTAGCCCCTTTCGACCAGCAGGTCGAGCGTGGCTTCGAGAACGGCCTTTCTGGTCGCTGCGGTCCGCTCACTCTGATGCCTCCTGCCGTCGACCATCGCCGCAGGAATACTACCCGGTCAACTGACTTGTAACCGGCCCGAGAAGAAGCCCGGGCCGGCTTCAGTGGAAAATAGTGCGGCTCAGGGGCCGGTCCCGGAAACTGGGGTAGTTCTCATGAAGGCTGAAAACCTTGTTCTTGAAGTATCCGTCGGAGTCGACCGAGCGCCGCGACAGGGCGGAGTAGTTCATTCCCGACACGTCGAGATCGCCGTAATCGGCATCCGGGGTCAAGTCCATGAGCGCGCCGCCCATGATGCCACCCTGGCTGATCCCCATGTACTGGACTCGCGTATTCGGACCCTGTGAAACGTCGATTGCCGACTCGAGGTCCTCCCCTGCACCGGCTTCCTCGTGGATCATCGCCCGTTCCAGCAGCATGAAGTTGACAAATCCCCGCTGTATGCGGTCGACGGCCTGGTTGTATTCCGACATGTCCCTCAGCGAGTTGACCACGGTGATCGGGTCGGATGTGGAGAACCCGTCCCAGTTGGCACCGCACCAGACGCTGCCGGCATCACTCCCGACGTTGACCGGGCCGGCAGAGGTGATCTGCATCTAGCCTCGAAATCCCAGTAAGCACCTGAAACACACCCCGGAAGCGTCCGTTTCGTCAGTCGGAATGCGGTTTACGAAGACGTATTGAACTCCCCGAAAGGACACCCCGAGGGTGAATGGCCGAAAGCATCGAAGTGACGTCAGACGCTGAAGGTCTCACCTCTCATTCCGGGGCCTGTCTGCCGACTGAATTCTGTCTTCGGAGAGGATCCTTGGCGATGAGGTGACCGCGCATGATCGACCGGCTCGTTCACCATGCCGGGATCTTCGGACTGAAGGGCGACGACTACCGGCTGCGAGAAAAGGACCTCGAAAGAACCTCGCCTGGCCGCAGCGACAACTGACTGACCAGCCTTACTTCACCCTCACGGTCGCCTTGCCACTCTTCTTCAGCCCGCCCTGCGCGGTGGCGGTGAAGGTGACCTTCGGCTTCTTGCCCTTCTTCGTGCTCTTCTTGACCGTCACCTTGAGCTTGACCGTCTTCGACTTGCCTGCCGCCAGGTTGCCGGGCTTCTGGCACTTGGGTATCCTGACCAGCTTCTTCGGGGCTTTGGCGCAGAGCTTCAGGTTCTTCGCGGCGGCGTCGCCGGTGTTCTTGACCCTGACCTTGAAGGTGATCTTCTTGCCTGGCTTGACTGCCTTCGACTTCGGCTTGATCTTCAACTTGGCGAG
>JBBRVF010000096.1:0-5759 GCA_038247145.1 Solirubrobacterales bacterium
ACGACGTACTGCATGCCACCAGAGGGGTCGAAGCCGATCGCCACGGCGGCCGCGAGGACCAGCGTGACCATAGTGCCGAAGCCGGCCACCGCGGCGGCGAAGCGACGCGGCGCCAGCAATGCGATCAGGCCGAAGGCGATCGGCGCCCAGAGAATCGCGCTCAGCATCAGGCGCTCCGGATCAGGAAGTAGAGGGCGATGGCGACGATGCCGGTCAGCATCAGCAGCGCATACCCGCGCAGCATGCCTGTCTGGAGGTCACGGACCGCTCCGCCGGCCGAGCGCACGACAGAAATCGTGCCACCGGTCAGCCCGTTGATGACGAAAGGCTCGAAAACCCGGTTGGCGAAACTACCGAGGGCCTTGACCGGACGCAAGATCAGGAAGTCGATCACCTGATCGCCGTACCAGAGGTTTACGCAGAGCGTGTAGATCGGGTGGAAGCGCCGCCTGAGCATCCCGGGAATGTCGGGGCGCTTGATGTAGAGCAGCCAGGCGAAGGCGATCCCGGCGACCGAGATCACCCCTCCCTTGGCAAGTCCGGCCCAGGACTCGGCGGTTGTCGGATGCATTCCCGCAAGCGCCGAGTCCTCGAAGGTCGGCTCGAGGAAGTGAGCGATCACTTCGGTCACGCCGGGAACCTGGACCAGACCTCCGAACAGGGCCAGGAAGCCGAGGATGGACATGCCGATCTTCATGCCCCTGGCCTGCTCGGCGATGTGGTGCTCGGCGCCGGGATAACCGACCTCGGTGTCTTCGGGCTTGCCGCTCTTCGGATTGACCGGCTCGCCGTGAACGACGTGTCCGGTCTCGATCAGCTGGGCTGCTTCCTCGCAGGGCGGGCCGGGCAGGATCCGGAAGATGATCCGGAAGGAGTAGATCGCAGTCATGAAAGCGCCGATGTAGCCGCCGATCACGAAGATCTCGTACCAGCCGCCGCGTAAGGCGGCGAAGTCGAGGATCTCGTCCTTGGAGAACCAGCCCGAAGTGAAGGGGAAGGCTGAAAGGGCGAGCGCTCCGATGATCAGCATCGCCGCGGTGAAAGGCATCGCCTTGTAGAAGCCCTTCATCCTGTCGATGTTCTGCATGTTGGCCATCGCCGCGATCACCGAACCGGCCGCCATGAACAGCAGGGCCTTGAAGAAGGCGTGGGTCATCAGGTGGAAGAAGCCGGCCGAGTAGGCCCCGATACCGACGCCGACGAACATGTAGCCGATCTGGCTCATGGTCGAGTAGGCGATGATGCGTTTGAGGTCGGTGACCGCGATCGCGATCGTTCCGGCGACCAGCAGGGTCACCAGTCCACCGATAGCCGCCACATCAGAAGCGGCCGGAGCAAGTTCGAACAGCGGGTGTGCGCGGCCGATCAGGTAGACGCCGGCGGTGACCATGGTGGCGGCGTGGATCAGCGAGGAGACCGGAGTCGGGCCTTCCATCGCGTCGGCCAGCCAGGTGTGGAACGGCATCTGGGCCGATTTGGCGAAAGCGCCGACCAGCAGCAGCAGGCAGATCGCCACCGCGGTCCACTCATTGCTCGTGGTGAAGACCTCCGGTGCCTTCTCGAAGACCGCCTGGTAATCGACTACTCCGAGTTCGCGGAAGATCAGGATCGCCGCCAGCACCAGGCCGATGTCGCCGACCACGTTGATCACGAATGCCTTCATGCCCGCCTTGGTGGCGGTATCGCGGCGGTACCAGAAGCTGATCAGCGCATAGGAGGCGAAGCCGACAAAGGCCCAGCCGACGATCAGCAGGACGAAGTTGCCGGCCAGAACCAGCAGCAGCATCGAGAAAACGAAGAAGTTGAGGTAGCTGAAAAAGCGGTGGTAGCCCTCGTCCGACTCCATGTAGGAATATGAGTAGATGTGGATGGTCGAGGAGACGCCGGTGACGACCAGAACCATGAAAAGCGAGAGCGGATCGACGTAGATGCCGAGGTCGATCTGGAAGCCGCCGACCGAGGCGTACTGCCAGAGGCTGTCTGCGACGTGCCGCGACTCGGCCGGCTCGCCCTGGAGCGAGATCACGGCGGCGATGCCGCAGGCGAATGCGGCGACGATCGCACCGATGCCGATCAGGCCCGCGGTGCGGGCCGGCAGGATCCGGAAGGTCGAGCCGATCAGGAGCGAGCCGAGCAGGGGAAAGAGCAGGACGAGCCACCCCCAGGAAGCAGCGTTCATCCCCGCAGCTCCTTCATCTCGTCGACGTCGAGGGCGATCCGGCGGCGGAACATCGCGACGACCAGACCGAGTCCGACCACGACCTCGGACGCCGCCACAACCAGCACCATCAGCACGAAGACCTGGCCGTCACCGTCGCCGTGCAGGCGGCTGAAAGAAAGCAGGGCGAGCGCGCCACCGCTCAGCATCAGCTCCAGACAGAGCAGGACCACGACCGGGTTACGACGGACAAGCACGCCGGCGAAACCGATCGAGAACAGCAGCGCCGAGAGGACCAGGTACCACTCGATCGCCATCAGCCGACCTCCCCGGCTTCTTTCTTGCGGCCGGCCAGGACGATCGCCGCGACCGCTGCGACGAGCAACAGGATCGAGGCCGCTTCGAAAGCGATCAGGAAGTCTCCGATCATCAGCCTGCCGACTGCTTCCGGTGTGCCGAAGCCGGCCGGAACGTCGGCGACCCCTTCGGTACCGAGACCGATCAGGGCCGAGCCGACCACGGCGATCGAGATCTCGATGAACAGGGCGACGGCGAGGATCGGGCCGAAGATCCTCAGTTGTGGAGCCGAATCGAACATCGGCTCTTCGATGCCGCCGACATAGGCGGCGACGAATACGTAGATCACCATGACCGCGCCGGCGTAGACGACGATCTGCGCCGCAGCAATGAACTGGGCCCTGAGCAGCAGGAAGATCCCGGCGAGGAAGACCAGGTGGATGACCAGCGCGAGCACGCTGTAGAACGGGTTGCGCAAGGTTACGACCGCGATCGCGCCGCCGATGGCGCCGATTGCGCCGGCGAAGAATGCGACCTCGACCACTACTCGCCCTCTCCCCTCAGCGGTGTGCGGTCGATCGCTTCGGCCAGCAGCATCTCCTTGGTGAAGATCAGGTCGGACCGGTTGTAATCGGCCAACTCGAAGTCGTGACCCATGGTGATCGCGTCGAAGGGACAGGCCATCTCGCAGTAGCCGCAGAAGATGCAGCGGGCCAGGTTGATCTCGTAGACCGCGGCGTAACGCTCGCCGGCCGAGACCCGGTCGTCGGGATCATTCTCGGCGGCGACCACGCGGATGCACTCGGCCGGGCAGGCCGCGGCGCAGAGCGAGCAGCCGACGCACTTCTCGAGGTGGGAATCCTCGAAGCGGTGCAGCTTGTGGCGGCCCCTGAAGCGCGGGTAGACCGGGGTCTTCTCTTCGGGGTACTGGATCGTCACCGGCTTGTCGAAGAGCCGGGCCATGGTGGTGCGCATTCCGCGCAGGGTCTCGCCAAAGGCGCGGTATGCACCGCCGATGCCGCCGGGTTCGGGTCCGCGGGGGACAACTTTGATTTCTTCGGGGCTGATGCTCATGTGACTACCACCAGGACTGCCGTTACCAGCACGTTGAGGGTTGCGATCGGAAGCATGATCTTCCAGCCGAAGCTCATCAGCTGGTCGTAGCGGAACCGGGGCAGAGTAGCCCGGATCCAGATGAAGAAAGTGGTCACCGTCAGCATCTTGACGAGCATCCAGACCGGATCGAGGATCGGCGGGCCCGGACCCATCCAGCCCCCGAGGAACATCGTCGAAGCGATGCCGGAGATGATCAGGATCTCCATGTACTCGGCGAAAAAGTAGGAGCCGAAGCGCATGCCGCCGTATTCGGTGCTGTAGCCGGCGACCAGCTCGGCGTCGGCCTCGGGCAGGTCGAACGGAACGCGGTTGGTTTCGGCGAAGCCCGCCACCATGAAGATCAGGAAGCCGACGATCTGGGGCACGATGAACCAGATCTCGCCCTGGGCCTTGACGATGTCTACCAGCGAAAGCGAGCCGGCCATCAGCACCACTCCCAGCAGGGAGAGGCCCATCGCGATCTCGTAGGAGATCAGCTGGGCAGCCGAGCGCATGGCGCCGAGGAAGGAGTACTTCGAACCCGAGGCCCAGCCGCCCAGCAACAGCCCGTAAAAGCCGATCGCACCGAAAGCGAAGAAGTAGAGGATGCCGATCGGCAGGTCGACACCGTAGAGGCCGACTTCACCCTGGACATCGCCGAACGGCAGGATCGCCAGGGTGACGACCGCGGCGAAGATGCTGATCGCCGGGGCAATCTCGTAGAGAAAAGGCACCGCGCCTTTCGGACGGAAACCCTGCTTGGAAAGCAGCTTGCCGACGTCGGCCAGTGGCTGCAGCGCGCCGTAGGGGCCGACCCGGTTGGGCCCGTAGCGCTGCTGGAAGCGGCCGAGGAGCTTGCGCTCGGCCAGCAGCACCACCGGCACGATGGTGAGCAACACGATGAAGATCACCAGCGACTTGACGATCATGATCCAGGTCGCGTCGACGAAGTTCGTATCCCCCAGGAGCGGTGCGATCACTGCTACTGCTCTCCGCCCGGAGGCTCGCCGCCGGCCGCGACGAGGTCGAGTTTGACCTCCGGCTTGCCGATCTCGACCCTGGCCGGCCTGCCGTTGGAGAAGACGTTGGCGTTCCCTTCGACGGTGCCTTCGATCAGGAAGCAGGTTCCTTCGGGCAGTGCCGCCCGGATCGCGACCCGGGCGTTGACCGTGGTTTCACCGGAGTTGACTGAGACTTCGTCGCCCCGGGACAGGCCGAGGCTCTTTGCGTCGGGCCCGGAAACCTCGAGCCGCTGGGCCGGCATCAGGTAGTTCAACGCCGGGCTGAGGTCGGTGGTGGAATCGGCCCAGAGGTCGCGGTAGGTGCCTAGGGTCAAAGCGCCCGAGCCGTTGAGGTCGGGGCCGCCGGGTGAGGATTCCGTCGGCCGGCGTTCGCCGGGAGCTCCGCCGGAATCCTCCCCCGCCGACCCTTCGGCAGCAGCGGGGAGCATGTCCGTCGATACAGAACCGGTACCCGTGGTTGATGAGAGAGCGGTGGTGAAGGCTCTGGCGGCTGCCCCGTCCTGCCAGCGGATTCCTCGGCCGGCGATCGCCGCGTCGTTGAGGCCGGCGTAGAACGGGACGGCTTCGGTGATTGCGGCCAGGGCTTCCGGGGCCGCGTGGATTCCTGTCTCATGTCCGATCGCGGCGGAAAGCTCGGCCAGGGCCATCCAGCCGGGATGGATGTCGCCGGGGCGCTTGGCCGAGGGCCGGACCCGCTGCAGACGACCCTCGGGGTGAGTCACGGTGCCGTCCTTCTCGGCGTGGCTCTCGAGCGGGAAAACCAGGTCGGCCAACTCGGTGGTATCGGTGACAGCCATCGAGAAGCAGACCACATGTCCGGCAGCCTCGAGGGCGCGGCGCCAGCCGTCGCTGTCGGGAAAATCGCGCAGCGGGTCAACCCCGAACAGCAGCAGCGACTCGATCTCACCGGACTCGAGGCCGGCTCGGATCTCTTCGACGTTGCGACCCTTGGCGGTCTCGGTAAGACCGGGGCCGGCATCCGGCAGGCAGCCGACCTCACGCAGTCCGCGGGCGTTGGCGATGTCGGGGATCTCGATCAGACCTGACTCGGCCTTGGCGGAGAGTCCGAGGCTTTCGGCCAGCTCGACAAGCAGGGAGATCGCCTCGGCGCCGGCTTCGCCGCGGCCGAGACGCTCACCCCAGACGATCACTGCCTCGTCTGCGCCGCGCAGCAGGCCGGCGAGGCC
>JBBRVF010000097.1:0-5704 GCA_038247145.1 Solirubrobacterales bacterium
AAGGTGAAAACCTGCACAGCGAAGCTGACCCTGAAGAACGCCGTCTTCACAGCCGGCGGCTGAGCGGTTACGGCCGGCTCGTCCTTGATCCGGGCCCGGATATCCGTGTGCCTAGAATCAAGCCATGGATGAAAGCAAAGAGCGCCAGATGCCTTCGAGGTCCCCTCTGCGGACAGATCTCTCGACCGCGAAGACCAGAGCGCGGGGTCTATTCCTGCTCGCGGCCCTGCTGTCCCTTGTCGCCTCGATCGTTCTGTTCTTCGGAGGCAACGAGAACGAGGGGATCTTCGTGGGCCTCTGGGTTCCCTCGATCCTTTCGCTGGGGGCGCTTCTCGCACCCTCCTGGCGCGACTGATGGAATACGTCGGCATCTTCATTTTCGGGATCGCCGTGAGCGCGATCGTGATCGCCGCGTGCTTCCTGATCGTTTTCGGAATCATCACCGAGAAGCAGGAGCGCGAGAAACTGGAAGCTCAGCAGGCGATTGACCCCACGCCCGGCCGGGAATTCGAAGGCTCCTGAGATCGACGGCCGGGCCCGACTCCGGAGACTGACAAGCACCCCCGGCAGGATTCGAACCTGCGACATCCGGCTTGGAAGGCCCTGAGACAACGGCTCCACTACTCGGATTGCCGCCAGATGTGCCCTTGGATGGGACTAGCTTCACCCGATCAACTCCCTGATTTCGGAGTGGCTCGCCCACCGGGTGGGTGTAAATCGAGAGCATCGTCTCGATGCGGTGCCCTGCTGTCTGGGCAAGATCAGCGTCGTCTACCCCGGCCCCTCGCATATGGGTGATGTAGCTGTGCCGGCACTCGTGGGGTCGTATATCCATCCCTGAGGTGATCTGGGCCTGACGCCAGACATCCCGGTAAGAGTTGCTCGAGTTCCAGACAGTGCCCTTGGGGGTCCGGAAGAGCAAGTCGGTCTCGGGTCGGATGGCCTCGGTCTGAATCAGGAACTCAAGGCTGGGTGGACACGGCACCGATCGACAGTGGATCTTCTCGTCGGTATCGCCCTCGATGATCCGACCGCGGTAGGCGGTGCCCGACGGTCGGAACTCTCCCGATCCGAAATCACCCTTTCGAAGCGCCAGGATTTCCCCCAGGCGCATCCCGGTCAGTCCAAAGTCAGAACGGGTTGGCGCCGGCGAGATCCTGGGTGATCGCATCCTTCATCAACGCCGAGAACGAGCGCAGGACGCCAGCAGCGCCGGTCGCCGCCCTGCCCTGCTTCCTGAGCATGTGGTCGACAAGCTCGCTGGCGTGTCGGCGGCCGCGGCGGATGTGCTTGAGGGCACGATCGGCTGACTGCGGACTGATGTAGTCCTCCTTGCCTGTCGGGCATCGTACGCTCACGATGTTGCCGCCAATCTGATAGTCCGGCAGCCCTGCTTGACTTGCCACCTCTTGAGCCTTACCCCGCTGTCGTCGTTCTCCCAGATCGCTCCCCGGAACCAGCGGTGCTTGGGGAGGTGAGGCCTTGAACAGCGTTCGTACACATTGGCCCAAATCTCCTGAAGCTCGTCAACGCCGCTGTTCTTCCACGGCCGATCCGGGTATCCGACCAGGACTGCGAACTCGTTGCGCCAAGGGTCGGTCAGTACTAGCCGATCAAAGAAGTGGCCTAGTTCATGGTAGAACGCCCTGCGCTTGACATCCCGCCCCAGCACGATGGTATTGGTGCCAATCGAAGCGCAACCGGATACCCGGGCAATCGGCAAGACCGCGCCAACGCAGTACCTCTCGACATTGTTGCTCACAGCCAAGACGACTTCCGGGGTTGGCATCCGCGACTGATCTGCCCATCGCTGGTAGGGATAGGGAGAATTAGCCGGAAGGTCGATTGTTGTGGCCTGTGCGTTGCCTGAGAGCGCAATGGTCAGCAGGGCAGCGAGTCCGATCCACCTCACGATCCCTCCCCGCTGCTGGCTTCGCGGTAGGCAGGGACTCCGTTGAACCTCCAAACGCAATTCGTCGCCAGGTCATCGGATGCCCCCCGAATTGCGCCGATAGCGTCTGGGACCGCGCAGCTATACGCTTTGATCCAAGTGTCAGGTTCTTCTCCGTCCGGTGGGTAGGCGCGTTCACCCTCAATCCGGGCAACCATCGCCTCCCTTTCCTGCTGCCGGATGCTGGGGGAGGCGGCTCGAATACAGGCCAACGACAATCCCCGCTCTGAGTTCCCTTTCCAACCCATATTCGTTGCCTGCTCGATTTTCTGGGCGGCCGCTTCTACGGCTTCGGGGGGAATGTCACTCATCGTCGTCCTCCTGCGAAAGTAGGTCGGTTTCCCCGTCGTTCTTCGGGATTAGGTGGTACTTCTGCGTCCTCCTTTCCCGTTCCTGCTCTCGGGTTGCCTCGATCTGTGCTTCCAGTCCGTTCGGTTGGCCTTCGGGCAATGGCGTTACCTCCTGCTCGCCCTTCAACCAACTCCCACAGGCGCGCAGCTTGCGGTCGTCGTCGGCCCTGCTCATGCTTCCTCGTGACTAGGGGCGGCATTCGCCGCCGTTCGTTCGTTAGCCGGAGCGTTCCTCGGATCGAGTAGGTCGCCCTCCGTTGGCACTTCGCATCCTTGATGCCGGTGTGGTGGCAGGTGGCCGGGTCCACGCCCGGACTGAGTCGTGTCGACAGCAGCGAGGTCAGCTTGGAGGAGATCATCGACCGACTCCTGCCGGCAGGACACGGAGTGCCCGACGATGGGGCCAGGATGGGACGATGCACCTCAGGCAGCCGCCGGAACCGGCGGCATAGGGCTACGGTACCGCCGGTTCGGGCGACCGAGAACCCCACCTGGGCAGCATTCAAACCTCCCTACAGAGCCGAATGAGTGAGCACCCCCGGCAGGATTCGAACCTGCGACATCCGGCTTAGAAGGCCGGCGCTCTATCCAGCTGAGCTACGGGGGCAGGAAGTCGAAGATATCCGGTCTCAGCCGGACTCTTCGGAAGGCGGTGAGTCGAGAGCCTCGGGGTCGAGGTTGTCGCAGGTCGCCGGATCGAGCGGGCCGTTGATCTCGTAGACGTAGTCGGCCTGCGGGGTGATGTCAGGCTCGGCGACCACTTCGCTTACCGCAGGATCGTCCTTTATCCAGGCCCTGACCGGGTAGCGGTAGAGCGAGTCGGGCGAGTCCTGGGTGAACTCGCTGGTGATGATGAAGTCGTAGTCGCCTTCGTTGACCTTGCGGATGAAGTTCTCGCACCTCGCGATCAGGCGGTAGCTGCCGTTGTCGCCTTCCTGACCGATGTACTGGACATAGTTCGAACGGTCGACGCCGTAGAAGCCGTACTGGCCGAAGAACATCTGGCCGGAGCCGGTGATCGCGACGCGCTTGTCCTTGAGGTCACGGGTGAAGGCGAATGCCTCCTGCGGACCGCCTTCCTGCAGGAACAGGGTCGTCCGTGTGTAGTGCTTGTTCGCATAGCCCACCTCTTCTCCCCTCCCCCAGACGGCGCCGACCAGGGCGATCGCCGCGACCGAGCCGACGATGACGCTCGTGGGAGCCCTGCCGTGCTCCTTCAGCCACGACAGCCCGACCGGAGCCCAGACGATGGCGAGCGTCAGGAAGACGGCTCCGGGAACGAAACTCGGATACCACTTCGGCGAGGTCAGCACGGTGATCGCGTAGACGATGGTGAGGAAGATCAGCACGATCCGGGCACGGTTCCCGGGTGCACGGAGTGGCCGGGCGATCGGCAACAGGGTCATCGCCAACAGCAGTCCGGGCAGCAGGTAGCGGGTATTGGTGAAGAAGCCGGACGGCTCGCCTTCCTGCCCGGCGGCGGTGAGCGGTGTGAAGACGTAGACAACCGCGGTGACTATCGCCGCGGCGGCGAGGACCCGGATCACCTTGTTTCGCGCTTTGACCACCAGATAGACGGCGGTCACCACCAGCATGATCAGGATCAGCGGGAAGAGGATGCCGAAGGCGTCGTCGAGCCTCGGGAAGAACCAGTAGCGGTAGACGTCGAGGTCGGTCAGGTAGTGGGCGACCGAGAAACGCGGGCGCGGGTCCAGCGGCATCTGGTCGGGCTGCGGCAATTTCAGCGGACCCCAGCCGATCGAAGGCACGGGGTTGCCGCCGGTGTAGAGCATCGCCCTGATGTACCAATAGCCGCCGACAAGCAGCATCGGCACCCCCAGCCACACAGTCGTAACCCACCAGCGGGCCCGGCCGCTGACCAGAATCATGCCGAGGAAGATGATGCCGACCGGGGCGAGCATCGAGACCTTGACCGAGATCGCGATGCCTGCGGCGATGCCTGCGATGATCAACGGTCCTTTGTCGAGTAGTGGTGCATCGGGGTCGGGCTTTTCGTCGACCGCCCCCGACCTTGGCGCGCGGCGCTGATGGCCGTTGATCAGAAAGGCGGCGAGGGCGATCAGGAAAGCGAAGGCCATGATGTCGTTCCTGCCCTCTCCGGGCTGGGTTTCGATCATCACCCCGCCGCTGAGAAGGATCGCTCCGCCGACCAGGACCGCCGGGCCCACGCCGTAGGGCCGGCCGACGCACCAGCAGCCGAGCAGGGCGATGCCGAGGCAGAGCATGTTGAACAGGGGCGATAGCCAGTCGCTGTCCATCAACCCAATCAGCGCGCCATGCATCAGCTCCGAGCTCTGTGGGTAAAACCAGACCGCCAGGCGCAGTGCGTCGGTGAAATGGAGCGGGATGATCGACCCCTCCTGGATGAATCGGGCCGAAGCCGGCATGTGGTACCAGGTGGTATCGCCACCGAACATGCCCTGGTCGAGGCTGAGCTGGGCCGGAAAGCTCCATTCGGCGACTGCCCACGAGGCGACGCCGAGCGCCAACAGCATCGCCCAGGTCGGGACGCGCGGTGCCGCTATCTGCTCAACCCCGCGTGGAGCGAAGCGGTAGCCGAGAGCAGCCGCGACCAGCCCAACGAAGATGCAGCCGACGGTCATCCAGAGGAGGTCGAGGAGCCCGACGGAGCCGACCAGCTGAAGGGCTGCGATCAGAAGCGCGAAGCCGATCGTGAGCTCGGCCAGCCTCGCCAGGGCACCCGAGAACTCGGGCACGATCCAGCGCCTCAGCCAGTAGGAACCCAGCCATACGGCAACGACCACCGCGGCGATCGCGGCGGTTCCGACTATGTAGGAGGCTAGGCTCGGGGTCATCCCCGGCCCTCGGGAAGAGCAGGCACCGGCGGAATCCTAATTGAGTCTTGCCCGGCGAAGGTCAGTGCCGGAGATCAGGCAAGCGTGGATCCGTCCACCCCGGTGCCAACCTGGCAGGCGACGCCGGTCCCGGCCAGGCCGCAGTAGCCGTTCGGGACCTTGTCGAGGTACTGCTGATGTTCGGGCTCGGCGAAGTAGAACTCCCCGGCCGGCTCGACCGCCGTGGTGATCGTGCCGAGCCCGCGCTCGTCCAGGGCGCTCTGGTAGCCGGCAAGCATCTTCTCCGCCGCCTGCTTCTGGCCTTCGTCGGCGTAGTAGATGCCGGACCGGTACTGCGTGCCGACGTCGTTGCCCTGCCTCATGCCCTGGGTCGGGTCGTGCTCGGTGAAGAAGACCTGGAGCAGCCGCTCGTAGCTGACCTTGCCGGGATCGAAGGCGACCAGCACCGCTTCGGCGTGACCGGTCCCCCCGGAGCAGACCTCTCCGTAGGTCGGGTAGGGCGTAAAGCCGTTCTGGTAGCCGACCGCAGTCGTATAAACGCCGTCGAGGTTCCAGAACAGGCGCTC
>JBBRVF010000098.1:0-5696 GCA_038247145.1 Solirubrobacterales bacterium
CCTGCCTCGGGAGTTGCTTCTGGGGCTTCGCCTGCCTCGGGAGTTGCTTCGGCGGCTTCGCCTGCCTCGGCGGCTACGTCGGCGGCCTCTTCGACTGCTGCCGTGCTGGCTGCGTCCTCTTCGCCTCCACCGTCGGACCCGTCCTTGTCTTCGTGGTGGATGCCGAGCACTTCGGAGATGCTCAGGCCACGAAGCTCGGCCACCTCTTCCGGCCGGCGCAGGCGGACGATGCCGTCCATGGTCGCCTTGACCAGGTTGATCGGGTTCTGGGTGCCGATGCTCTTGGTCAGGATGTCCTTGACCCCGCCGAGCTCCAGCACGGCACGCACGCCGCCACCGGCAATTACTCCGGTACCGGGGCTTGCCGGGCGCAGGACTACGTGTCCGGCACCGAAACGCCCGATGATCTTGTGGGTGATCGTATCGTTGTACTTCGGGATCCGAATCAGGTTCTTGCGGGCGTTTTCGACCGCCTTCTGGATGGCGAGCGGGACTTCCCGGGCCTTGCCATACCCGATTCCGACCACAGAGTCTTCGTCGCCGACAGCGACCAGGGCCGTGAACGAGAAACGACGACCGCCCTTGACCACCTTGGCCACGCGGTTGATCTCGATCACGCGTTCCTGAAGGTCAAGCCCCTTCGGACTGACCATTTCGACGCGAGCTGTATCCATTCCCTTCATATCAGCCGTTCACCGTAGCGAAGTTCATTAGAACTCCAGCCCACCCTCTCTCGCTCCCTCGGCAAGGGCCTTGACCCTGCCGTGGTAGCGGTAACCGCTTCGGTCGAATACACAGCGCTCGACTCCTGCCTTCTTTGCACGTTCGGCCAGCAGTTCGCCGGCTTTCTTCGCCTGTTCAGTTCGGTCCAGCTCACGCAGCTCGGGCTCGGTCCAGTTGGCCGCAGCCAGGGTCTTGCCGTCGACATCGTCGATCAGCTGTGCGAAAACGCCCTTGTTGGAGCGGTAAACCGAAAGCCGGGGACGCTCCGCGGTGCCCGAGATCTTCGAGCGCACGCGGTAACGACGGCGCTGACGCCTCTGACGGTTGGTAGTGACGGTCATACGCGCTTGCCGACCTTCCTTGCGACGTGCTCGTCGCGGTAACGGATGCCCTTGCCCTTGTAGGGCTCCGGCGGACGGCTCTCGCGGATGTTCGCCGCGATCTGGCCAACCTTCTGCTTGTCAATTCCGCGGACCACGACTTCGGTCGGCTGGGGCACCTCGAACTCGATGCCTTCGGGGGCCTCGATCGCCACCGGATGCGAGTACCCGAGCGCCAATTCGAGATTCTTGCCCCTGGCGGCGGCACGGTAGCCGACGCCCTGGATGTCCAGGCGCTTCTCGTAGCCGTCGGTGACACCGACGATCATGTTGGCGACAAGGCTGCGGGTAAGCCCGTGGAGGGCCCGGTGCGGGCCTCGGTCGGTCGGGCGCTCGACGGTGATCACACCGTCTTCGGCCTTGACCGTCATCTCGTGGGAGATCTCCTGGGTGAGTTCACCCTTGGGGCCCTTGACCTTGACCAGGCCGGGCTTGATGTCGATCTCGACGCCTCCGGGGAGGTCTATGGGTTTCTTTCCGATTCGGCTCATGGGTTTTCAGTCGTCTCCGTCCGGATTACCAGACGTAGGCGACGACCTCCCCTCCGACTCCGGTCTTCTTGGCATCGTGGCCGGTCATCACGCCATGCGAGGTCGTGACGATCGCGGTTCCGGTACCGCCCTGGACCCTCGGGACCGAGGAGTTGTTCACGTAGCGGCGACGGCCGGGGCGCGAAACCCTCTCGATGCCGGTGATCACCGGCTGATGGTCCTTCGTGTACTTGAGCTCCACCCTGATCTTCTCGCCCACCTTGGCGGGCGCCTTCTCGAAGCCGACGATGTAGCCCTGTTCGGTCAGGATTCGGGAAATCTCGAGCTTCAGCTTGGAGCTGGGCACCTCGACGGTCGCAAGGCCCGAGGTCAGGCCGTTGCGGATGCGGGTGAGGTAATCGGCGATCGGGTCAGTGATCATGATCTACCAGCTGGACTTCGTCATGCCGGGGATGTAGCCCTCGTGAGCAGCCTCGCGCAGGCAGATCCGGCAGATGCCGAACTTGCGGTAGTAAGCGCGCGGGCGGCCGCAACGGCGGCACCGGTTGTATTCGCGGGTCTTGTACTTCGCCGGACGCTGCTGGCGAACCTTCTGGGATGTCTTGGCCATCTGGGCCTAGCCCTCCTGCTCTTCTTGGTCGGTGGCTGCTTCATCACCGTCTGCGACCGGGCGGCCTTCCTTGGCGAAAGGCATACCCAGGCCGAGCAACAGTTCGAAGGCCTCGGCGTCCGTCGGAGCGGACGTGGTGATCGTGATGTCGAGACCGTGGGTCTCATCAACCGAGTCGTAATCGATCTCGGGGAAAATCAGCTGCTCCTTAACGCCCATGGAGTAGTTGCCACGGCCGTCGAACGAGGTGGCCTTGAGGCCACGGAAGTCACGGATACGGGGGATCGAGATCGAGATCAGTCGATCGAGGAACTCCCACATGCGGGCGCCGCGCAGGGTCACCGACACGCCAACCGGCATGCCTTCGCGGACCTTGAACGAGGCGACCGACTTCTTCGCCATGCGCGGGTTCGGGTGCTGGCCGGCGATCAGGGCCAGCTCTCCGGCCGCCTTCTCGCGGCGCTTGGTGTCCATATGCGAACCGAGGCCCATGTTCAGGGTGATTTTCTCCAGGCGCGGTGCGCGCATCGGCGTCGAGTAATCGAACTTCTCGACCAGCTTGGGAAGGATCTCTTCGCGGTAGGTGTCGCGCAGCCGGGGCGGCGGGACTGCCTGTTCAGTTGTCGTAGCTGCTTCCATGGTGGTTCCTAGATTGCCTCGTTGGTTCGCTTCGAAAAGCGCTGGCGCTTGCCTTCTTCGCTGGTCCGTATGCCGACCCGGGTGGGGCGGTTGTCAGTGGGGTCTACAAGCATCACGTTGGAGACGTGGACCGGACCCTCCATCTCAATGATCCCGCCGTCCTTGCCGGGACCCTGTCCGCTCGGAGACGGCTGGGCCCGCTGGTGGCGCTTGATCATGTTGAGGTCCTCAACATAGACGGTCTGCTTCTTCGGGTCTGTCCTCAGCACACGTCCCTGCTTGCCCGAGTCCTTGCCGGCGATGATCTGTACCTGGTCGTCGCTTCGAATCCTCATAGTCAGAGCACCTCCGGCGCGAGCGAGATGATCTTCATGAAGTCACGGTCGCGAAGCTCGCGGGCAACCGGTCCGAAGATTCGGGTTCCGCGGGGGTTCTTCGCGTCGTCGATCAGCACGGCGGCATTCTCGTCGAAGGCGATGTAGGTGCCGTCGGGGCGACCGATTTCCTTGCGGGTACGCACGATCACGGCCTGGACGACTTCGCCCTTGCGCACGTTGCCCTGGGGGCTGGCGGCCTTGACGGTCGCGGTGATCACGTCGCCGATCGAACCGTACTTGCGGTGCGAGCCGCCCTTGACCCGGATGCAGAGCAGTTCACGGGCGCCGGAGTTATCCGCCACGCGCAGTCTTGATTCCTGCTGGATCATCGACTACCTGGCCTTTTCGATGATCTCGACCAGGCGCCAGTGCTTGGTCTTGGAAAGCTTGCGGGTCTCGATCACGCGGACCACGTCGCCCTGACCGGCTTCATTCTGCTCGTCGTGGACGTGGATCTTGTGGCGCTGACGGACGATCTTCTCGTAGACCGGGTGCCGGCGGGCACTGTCGATCTGGACGGTAATCGTCTTGTCGCCCTTGTCGGATGTGACCAGTCCCTGGCGCTCCTTGGGCTTGCCGGTGCGGGTGCGCTCGGCGACGGGCGTGCCTTCGCCGCTGCCGGGCGTCGCTTCGGCCTTGGCCTCGCTGCGACGTTTGCGGCGGGCGCGAGCCTTGGAGGCACGTTCCTTCAGGCGATCCTCTTCACGCTGCTCGGGGCTGCGCTGCGGACCGGCGGCACCCGACTCTCGCGACTTGACGATGCGCTTGCGCTCTTTCCACGGGAGTTCGTCCAGCGGGTCGGGCTCGGCCGGCTCCAGCGCTGCTTCAGGCGCTGCGGCCTCGGCCGGTGCCTCGGCAGCAGCTTCTTCGGCGGCCGGAGTCTCTTCAGTTGTTTCTTCTGTTTCTTCTTCTGACATCAGTTCTGCCTGACTAGTTGGAGCTCTGTTCGCGCTCAAGGTCAATGTTTCGCTGACTGGCGATGGTCAGCAGGCGGGCCACGTCGCGCTTGGCCTCACGGAGGCCGGCGGTGTTCTCGAGTTCGCCGGTGGCGTGACGGAGGCGCAGGTTGAATGCTTCTTCGCGCGCCTCTTTCAGCTTGTCGACGAGCTCGGTGTCATGCATGTTCTGGATTTCGCTGGACCTCATTCGCCCGCTCCTTCGCGCTGGACGAACTTGGTCCGCAGCGGCAGCTTGTGGCCGGCAACGCGCATCGCTTCGCGGGCGAGTTCTTCGTCCACGCCGGAAAGCTCGAACATGACCCGTCCGGGCTTGACCACGGCGACCCAGGCCTCCGGGTTGCCCTTGCCTGAACCCATGCGGGTCTCGGCCGGCTTCTTGGTGATCGGCTTGTCGGGGAAGATCCGAATCCAGATCTTGCCGCCGCGCTTGATCTTCCTGGTCATCGCGACTCGGGCGGCCTCGATCTGGCGGTTGGTGACCCAGCCGCGATCCAGCGACTTGAGGCCGTACTCGCCGAAGGTGACTGCGGTTCCGCCCTTGGAGTTGCCCTTGCGGCGACCCCTCATGACCTTGCGGTGCTTTACCCGCTTGGGCATCAGCATCAGCGACGACCTCCCCCACCGCGGTTGTCTCCACCGCGGCGGCGGTTGTCCTGCGGCGGATCGGGCTCGGTCAACTTGGCCGACTCGAAGCCTTCGGGCATGATCTCGCCCTTGTTGATCCAGCACTTGACGCCGATCCGGCCGGTGCCGGTCTTGGCTTCGACGAATCCGTAGTCGATGTCGGCGCGCATGGTGTGGAGCGGCACACGACCGTCGGAGTAGCCCTCGGTGCGGGCCATCTCGGCACCGCCCAGGCGGCCGGAAATCTGGACCTTGACGCCCTTGGCGCCGGAGCGCATGGCCGAAGTCAGGGCGCGCTTCATCGCGCGGCGGAAGGCGACCCGGTTCTGGAGCTGCTCGGCGATCGACTGAGCGACCAGCTTGGCGTCCAGTTCGGGACGCTTGACTTCGCGAATGTTGACCTTGACCGGGGTGCCGGTGATCTTGTGGAGGTCCTTGCGCAGGGCGTCCACCTCGGAACCGGACTTGCCGATGACGATGCCCGGGCGGGCGGTGTGGATGTCCACGGCGACTTCGCCGCGACGCTGGATCGTGATGTCGGACAGGCCGGCATGGGCCAGCTTGGTCTCGATGTGATCACGGATCGCCAGATCCTGCATCAGCAGGTCGGCGAAGTCTTTCTCTGCGAACCAGTTCGACTTCCAATCATGGATGTAGCCGACTCGGAAGCCTTCGGGATGGATCTTCTGTCCCATAGCTCTTCTATTCCTCGTCTTCCGGGGTCAGGGCCACGGTGATGTGGCAAGTTCTCTTGTGGATCGGGGTGGCCCGTCCCATCGCGCGCGGCCGGAAGCGCTTCAGGGTCGGCCCTTCGTCGACCCGGATCTCGTGGACGATCATCTCGTCACCGATCAGGTCGTGGTTGGCCTCGGCGTTGGCGGCGGCGGACTCGA
>JBBRVF010000099.1:0-5686 GCA_038247145.1 Solirubrobacterales bacterium
ATCGAAGGAAGCGGGGCGGTGACGCCGGTAGAGGGAAGTGGACTGGCTCATCGGAAGAGGATCCAGTCTACCCACGGGGCGGGACGCCGCAGGCAGCCGAAGTTACCGCGACAATGCCCGAATGGCAGAGTCGAGTCGGACCCGGCGGTGGGCAGAGCCGCTTGCTTTCATCGCCGCCATATCGGCGGTCCTGCTGGCGATCTTCCCGAAGGGATTCCCCAACTACGACACGATCTACTACCTGCTCTGGGGTCGCGAACTGGCCCAGGGCATGAGCCCCGACTACGGCGCTCCGCTGGCCCCGACTCCCCACCCGCTCTACCACCTGTTCGGCGCCGTGCTCTCGCCGCTGGGCGACGGCGCGATCACGGTCGCAGTCGTCTTCGCCTACATCAGCCTCGGTTTGCTGGCCTGGCTGATCTACCGGCTCGGTGCCGCCTGGCTGGACCGGCCGATCGGCCTGCTCGCCGTCTTCCTGGTGATGACCAGCGCTCCGATTCTGAGCAACGGCCTGCGTGCCTACATCGACATCCCGTACATGGTCTTCGTGCTCGCGGCACTGCTTATCGAGACGAAAAGACCGCGGGCCGGATGGCCGGTCCTGTTGCTGCTGGCCCTCGCCGGTCTGCTGAGACCCGAGGCCTGGCTGTTCGCCGGCTTCTACTTCCTCTATCTGGCGCTGGAGCTGACCCCTGCCCCGGAAGACGGCAAACCGGGTCTCCGCTCGAGGCTGCCCGGCCTGAGACTGCGCGACGGCGGGATCGACCGCAAGCTGATCCTGATGGCCTGTCTCGCCGCCGCGGGACCGGTGATCTGGGTCCTGTTCGACCTGATCACCACCGGCAACCCGCTCTACTCGTTCACCGGCACCCGCGAGACGGTCGAGACGCTCGAACGCGAAACCGGCCCGGTGGACGTTGTGCTCTTCGGTCCACGCCGTCTCGGCGAGGTGATGCAGTGGCCCGGCATGGTCGGCGCCCTGTTCGGAGTCGTTTTCTGCCTGAAGACGATGCCGCGCCGGGTGATGCTCGGCTTGGCCGCTGCGGTCGCAGCCCTGATCGCCTTCGCGATCATGGGGGCGGCCGGCCTGGCGATCATCCCCCGCTACACGATGCTCGCTGCCTCGATCCTGTTCATCTTCGCCGCCGCCTCGGTGCTCGGCTGGCGGCTGCTGGAGCCGGGCCACCCTTGGCGTCGACCGTGGCAGATCGCGGCCGCGCTGGTGGTGGTGCTTTACATCGCCTGGCTGCCGAATCAGTACGAGCTGCTGAGCAAGGTCGACCGCGACCTCTCCAACCAGAGCCTGGTCGAGCGTGATCTCGAAGCCCTCGTGGACGAAGGAGCCTTCAGCCCACCGAACGACCTTCCCGGGGAGCTGAGCGTCGAGTCCTGTCTGCCGATCTCGGTCCCCAACCACCGGGCCGTTCCCCGCCTCGCCTTCTGGCTCGACATCCGGCCTTCCGATGTTGTCAGCGTGGCCGCAGCCGACGAACAGCCGGACGAAGGTTTCTTCCTCGCCCCCGCTCGCGACTTCACCGTGGAGAACTTCATCCTCGACCCGGGTGAGCCCGGCCGCGCTGCGACCGAGTCGCCGCCCGGCTTCAGCCTGGTCGCAGAGAACCGCTCCTGGAAGCTCTACACCAGCTGCATCGCCGGCTGAGCCCGCCGTTCAGCCCGGCAGCTCGCCGGTGATCACGTAACGAAGTACGGCAGCGACCTGCTGCGGAGTTCGCGCGGTAGCCCGGGCAGCGGCGTCAACCTCCTTGAGGGCATGGTCGAGCTCGGCGTCGTGCTGGGTGATGACCGGCTTTCCGAGCGCCGCGGCGTACCCGGCATCGAAGGCGGCATTCCATTGCCGGTACTTGTCGCCGAAGCGCACCACGACCACGTCGGCCTCCTCGATCATCGTCTGGGTGCGGATCGAGTTGACCCCTGCACCCTTGTGGTCAGCCCAGAACTTCTCTTCCTCCTCACCGAGAGTGCCGGTGCCGGCGGCATCGGATGCCGGGTGGTCAGTCACCGGTGCGGAGAAGGTGACCGGCAGACCCTCGCAGGCCGTCGCCACCTGATCGCGCCAGTCGGAGTGGATCTCGCCGGCCAGGTAAACATTCCATTCTCGTTCCATGTGGCTATTCTGACAATCCGCGATCCCGGGCCTGCGGCAGAAAGAAAATAGTGGACCGTGCATCCGTCTTCGAAACGAAGTCACCGGGCGTATCCATCGAGTTCGGCTCGGGTCAGGCTGGCCCGTGGCACCCGTAGTTTCCGCTTAAGGCTGCTTCCTTCCGGACCTGACCTGATTCACGGGCTTGCGTCGCACGGGACCTGACCGTCAACACCTCCCTCGGTGTACTGACCCCGATGGCCAGCCCCTCGGAACGGAATTCGGCCTTGCTAAAGCGGATTGCAAGTGACAGGGCACCGCTGACTCCCCGCCTAGCACGGTCCGCGAAGCATCCTAGCCGATGCCCGCCAACGCTGACTATGATGCCCTCTCCCGGGCGCGTAGCTCAGCGGGAGAGCGCTCGCTTCACACGCGAGAGGTCGCTGGTTCGAAACCAGCCGTGCCCATACCTAGCGGCCACACGAAAGTTGAGAATGCAACTTCAGGTGGGATACTGCTTTATGCATCTTAAGTGACATGTTTTCGAGCACTACCTGAGAGATATGCTTTCTTATAGCTCATAAATGAGCTATATTGAAGTATGTCTCGAAGGAAACCGGCATCAAAGCTGGCTGAACTCGCAGAGGACCAATGGGGCCTTCTCACCAGGCGCCAAGCGGCAGCGGCGGGGGTCTCGCCAGCAACCATTCAGCGACTCAGCGGGCAAGGAGGGACCCTGGAACGGATGACGCAAGGCGTATACCACCTCGCTGGAGCCCCGCTCCCCGAACATGCGGCGCTCCGCGCGGCCTGGCTCGCGCTGGCCCCGGAAACCTTCGCTTGGGAGCGACGACCTGAGCAAGGAGTCGTATCGCACCGCTCGGCGGCAGCCATGTACGGACTGGGTGAACTGCCGGCAGATCGCCATGAATTCATTGTCCGCGAGCGTCGGCAGACGAAGCGAAGCGACGTGCGGATCCATCGCGGCGAGCTGAGGAGGGATGAGTGGGAGCTCCTGCGCGGTCTCCCGGTGACAACCCCGGCACGCACAGCTGCCGACCTGCTCGGCGACCGCGAGGATCCGGGTGCCGTCGCCAGGGTGGTAGTGGATGCACTCGAAAAAAAGAGAGAGTGGGCGGGCAATTTTCCCTCCGCGCTGGCGCGTCGCTCAGGGGCGCTCGGACTGCCACGCGGTGACGGAGACGCCACTCTCGCCTTCCTCCTCCACCTGGCCGAAGCACCGCAGGCCACGCGCTGGCTCACGGAGGCACAGGCGAGATCGGTCGAGTCACTTTCATCATGAGCAGCCAAGACGGATACGCCACCCCGAAAGCGTTCCGGCGTGCACTGACGGACAGGCTGAAGACGCTCGCAGTGACCAGTCGGTGGGAACTTCCACAGCTCCAACGCCAGATTGCCTACGACAGATTCCTGGCAAGGCTCTACCGGGTCGACCAGGGGTGGGTCGTAAAGGGAGCAACGGCGCTCCTGGCCAGGGAACTCGGCGTCAGAGGCACGATCGACATCGACATCTATCGGGACACAGAGCTCGCGGTTGCCGAACAGGAACTGCGTAAGGCGGCGATTGTCGACATCGGCGACTGGTTCGACTTCGAACTCGGGCCGGGGCAATCGGTGAGCGATGGTGCCTCCGGCACGAGGGTTCCTGTGACGGCGTTGATCGGACCGACTGCGTGGACCGCATTCCACGTCGACCTGGTTGGCACGGAGCTGACCATGACCGGCGATCCTGACGACGTCTCGCCGCTTGCCTGCATCGGGATGCCTGGTGTCGTGCAGGTGAACTACCGCGCCTATCCGCTGGTCGACCATGTCGCGGACAAGGTCGTCGCGACATTCGATCGCTACGGCACCCTGCGCTCTCCCTCGACCCGTTTCAAGGATTTGGTCGACCTTGTCGCGATCTCCACTGGTGCCTCAGTGGAGGCGTCAGCACAGATGGATGCCCTTTCCTCGGAGGCGAGACGGCGCAAGGTCGAGCTCCCAGCCCAGTTCGAAGTGCCGGACCCCGAGGTTTGGAAAAAGGGTTACGAGGCAGAAGCCGCCCGCTCCCTTCTCGAAGGCGCAAAGACTCTTGAGGAGGCACACCTGATCGTCGGGTCGTTCCTCGACCCGCTGCTTGACGGTAGTGCCAAAGGTAACTGGGACCCCGGGACCGCTGGGTGGGACTGAGCACCCGATCGGCGAATGTGGCGATAACGGTCGAAGTCCGAGAGAGCGCACGCTTCACACGCGAGAGGTCGCTGGTTCGAAACCAGCCGTGTCCATCGGTTCCAGCACCAAGGTCCGACTCGCGTCCCGGTTCGGGCGGCAGGTCGTGTCGGTCGAAACCGCGAAGTGACGCAGCGCGGGTTTCGCGGCGTCCGAAGATCGCTTCGCTGGCGGTAGTCTCGGGGGCGACTTGGATGCCGTCGACCCCTCATCATTTGACTCGACCGCTTGCGTGATCGGGGCCGGGCCTTCCGGGCTGGCTACGGCGAAGGCGCTGGTCGAACGCGGGATTGATTTTGACTGGTTCGAAAGAGGCTCGATGGTCGGCGGGCTGTGGCGGATCGACAACGACAACGGCGGTGCCGCGGCCTACGAGACTCTCCACCTGAACAGCTCACGACCGCTGTCTGAGTTCCCATCGAACCCGATGCCCGAGGACTGGCCGGACTACCCGTCGCACAAGTTGATGGCGAGCTACTTCCAGGACTTCGCCGACCGGCACGACCTGACGGAGCGGATCACCTTCACCTCACCCGTCGAGAAGGTCCAACCGTTGCCTGGGCCGGGGCGGCACGGTGAAAACGGATGGTCGGTCACCACGCCCGCCGGGACAAGGACCTACGAGCACGTTTTCGTCGCCAACGGCCACCACAGCGAACCCTCGATCCCCGACTTCCCGGGCGAGTTCACCGGCCAGTCCTTCCACGCCCACGACTATCTGAAGCCGGAAGTATTCGCCGGCAAGGACGTGCTGGTGATCGGCGTCGGAAACTCCGGCATGGACATCGCCTGTGACGCGGTCAAGCTTGCCCGCAGGGTTTCCGTGGTGACCCGGCACGGCGTACACGTGCTTCCGAAGTATGTCTTCGGTCGGCCGATCGACCAGTTCGGATCGCCGGTCAGTGCCTACCTGCCATTCCCGGTCGAGCGGCGAATCTACGAGGTGATCCAACGATTCGGCAACGGCCGCCCGGAAGACCGCGGCCTGCCAAAGCCGGATCACCGGCTGCTTTCGGCACACCCGACCGTCTCATCCGAGTTCTGCGACCGGGTCGGTCACGGCGACATCGAGATGAAGCCGGGCATCAAGCGGTTTGACGGCGAAACGGTCCAGTTCGAGGACGGAAGCTCGATCGACGTGGACCTGCTGGTCTACGCCACCGGCTACCGGGTCTCGCTGCCGTTCTTTGACCCGGAGGTCTACGACCCCGCGGGGAACACGATGCCGCTCTATGAGCGGGTCCTGACCCCGGAGCTTCCGGGGATCTTCTTCATCGGCTTCGTGCAGACGGTTGGCTCGAACATCCCGCTGATGGAGCTTCAGGCCGAGTGGACCGCCGACCTGGTCAC
>JBBRVF010000100.1:0-5669 GCA_038247145.1 Solirubrobacterales bacterium
AACCTCTACCTGACCGACAAGAAAGAGGGGCCGTTCGACCTCGCCGACGAGCAGTCGGCCGTCATCCTCGCCGAATGGGTCGCGATCGCCGTGAACAACGCCCGCTCGGTCGCCGCCGACCGGGTACAGCTGAGCTTCGAGGCAGCCGAGCAGGAGCGCCGCAAGTGGGCCCGCGAACTTCACGACGAAACCCTCCAGAACCTTGCCGGCCTCAGGGTTCTGCTCTCGACCGCCAGACGCCACGCCGAGACCGACTCCTGCCTCACCGTGATCGACCAGTCGGTCGAGCGGGTTGACGAGACGATCGCGGAGATGCGCCGGTTGATCGCCGACCTCAGGCCGGCCGCCCTTGATCAGTTCGGCGTCGGCCCGGCGCTGACCGCGCTGATCGACCGGGTCGAGGCGGAACACGACATCGCCATAGACCTCAGAGTGGACTTCGCCGTTCGTGGCAGCTCCAGCGACGGGCGGCTCGTTCCGCGGCTGGAGGTCACGATCTACCGCCTCGTGCAGGAGTCGCTGAACAACGCAGTCCGCCACGGCGGCGCTCGCCGGGCGATTGTCGAAGTCTTCGAGGAGGACGGGGAAATCACGGTGCGCGTGGCCGACGACGGCAGCGGCTTCGACCCCGAAGCGCCGCGCTCGGGTTACGGCCTGACCGGCATGCGCGAGCGTGTGGCGCTCGCCGGCGGTGAGATGGAGGTGAGCTCCGGCCCGACCGGCTCGTCAATCAGGGCGGTCATGGCGTCCTGTCACCTCGATCGGTCCGACTGATCAGCCGATCTCTCCCTGATCGTCTGCGACCGGTCGAGCTCAAGCACCCGGTCGAAGCTGGCGGGATCGGCGATCGCGTGGGTGATGACAAGGACGCCCGCCCCCTGCTCCCGGCGACTGACGAGTACGCGCTCGAGGGAAAGGGCACCTTCCGGGTCGAGGTGGGCCGTGGGCTCATCGAAGATCATCAGGCGGGGTTCACCGAGCAGGCAGCGGGCGGCCGCCACCCGCTGGCGCTGGCCCCCCGAGACCATCGATCCACCTTCACCGACGAGTGTGTCGAGCCCGTCCTCGAGGCCCGACAGCCATGGGCCGAGGCCGACCAGACCGAGTACTGCGGCGATCTCGGCCTGATCGGCAGAAGGCTTTCCCATCGCGATGTTCTCACCGAGGCTGCCGGTGAACAGGTACGAGTCCTGCGGCGCAACGCGGACCCTTTCGCGCAGCCGGTCGGCGTCGAGTCGCCTCAGGTCGATGCCCCCGAGGGTGATACGGCCGCGATCGGGGTCGCGGAAGCGCACCATCAACTCGGCGATCGTGCTTTTTCCGGCGCCGCTCGGACCGACGAGGGCAACCGCCTCGCCCGGAGAGATCGAGAAATCGACCTCGTCGAGCACGACCGGCAGGTCCGGCCCGTAGGAGAAGTCCACTCCTTCGAAGGCCAGTGGCCCCCGATCGGGAACCGGCAGGGCCTCGACGGGATCTTCGACCGGAGGAGGCCGCTCGGTGATCTCTTCGATCCGGCCGGCGGCGTCGGCGCAGGCGTCGAGGCTGGCCGCCGCCGGACCGAGCGGCATCACGGCTTCGAAGGAGGCCATCGCCAGCAGGGCGAGCGCGGCCAGCAGCACGCCGTTCAGCAGCCCTCCGTCCACGGCAGGAACCGCGACCGCGGTGACCGCGACCGCCGCGCCGGCGGCGAGCATGGTGGTCAGGCCCGACGCCAGGCCTCCGTTCAGCGCGTCGCGCTTCTGCAGCGCGATCACCTCGCGATCGGCCTCGGCGGTGCGCCTCAGCCAGTCGTCCTCCCTCCCGGCCACGGCGATCTCGGCTGAGCCGGCGGTGACTTCGAGCAGCGCTCCGCTGAGCTCGGCCCTGGCAGCCGCCTGGCGCCTTCCGGACACCTTCGCCGCCCAGCGGGTCAGAGCCGGTGCCGCGATGCCGCCGAGCAGCAGCATCAGCAGCAGCACGAGCCCCGCGAGCGGCAGCATCACGGCCGCCACGGCGACGCAGACGAGTCCCGTGGCGAGGGCGATGAATGGCGGCGTCAGCGCCCGCAAATACAGGTCCTGAAGGCGATCGACATCGCCGACGAAGCGGCTCAGCAGATCGGCACTGGCCGGCTGGTCCAGGCCTCCGGGTACGAGCGGGACCAGCCTCTCGAAGAATCGGTGCCGGAGATCGGTCAGGCTGCGAAAAGCGAGGTCATGCGACACCAGACGCTCCGAGTAGCGAAGCAGCGAGCGCGATATGCCGAAGAATCGCACACCGACGATCGCCACCGTCAGCGAGAGGATCTCCGGCTGCTCGGCCGCCCGGCTGATCAGGAAGCCGGAGGTGGTCAGCAGCCCGACCGCGGCCAGTACGGTGGCGGCGCCGAGCAGCGCCGACAGCGCGAACCGGCGCCACCTGCCCCTGGTCGCGAGTACCGCCCGTCCGAGTGCGGACTGCGAGAGTCGCCCGGCGATCATGCGGACACCCCCGCCAGTTCCGGCTCGAATGGCGCCAGCCGGCCGTCCTTCAGCTCCAGTACCCGGTCGGCCCCGGCGATCGCCCGCCGGCGATGGGATACGAGCAAGGCCGTACGGTTCTCGGTGAGCGGACCGATGGCCCGGGCGATGGTCTCTTCCGAGCCGCTGTCCAGATGGGCGGTCGGTTCGTCCAGAACGACCATCGGTGCCCGGCTGAGGAAAGCGCGAGCCAGAGCGACACGCTGGGACTGCCCGACCGAGAGCCGGCGTCCGCCGTCGCCGATCCGGGTTTCGAGTCCCCGGGGCAGGCCCGCGACCACTTCGACAAGCCCTGCCTTTTCGACCGCTTCGGCGAGGGCGGCGTCGTCAGCCTCCGGCTCGGAGAGCCGCAGGTTCCAGGCGAGCGACCCGGAAAAGAGAGTCGGGCGTTGCGGAACCCAGACGATCTGACGGCGCCACCGGCGAGGATCGACGGTATCGAGGTCGATCCCGTCGCAGGAGATCGTCCCGGCATTCGGCCGACTGAGCCGCAGGATCAGCGAAACGAGGCTGGACTTGCCGCCGCCGCTGGGCCCGACCAGCCCCACGGTTTCCCCCGGCGAGATCGAGAGATCGAGGCCGTCGAGCACCGTTCCCCGGCCGGGGAAAGTGAGTTCGAGGCCCTCTATGTCCAGCCCGGCCTCGCCCGGCGAGGGTGCCGGCACCGGGCTGACCGGCGTCTCGATCAGGGCCGGCTGGTCGAGCACCTCGAAGATGCTCTCGGCAGCGACCATCCCGTCGGCGCTGGCGTGGAACTGGTTCCCCAGCTGCCTCAGCGGCATGTAGAGCTCCGGCGCCAGCAGCAGGACGATCAGTCCGGCCTCCAGCTCGAGTGTCCCCGAGGCGAGCTGGATACCGACCGCGGTCGCGACCATCGCCACGCCGATCATCGCCAGCAACTCGAGTACCAGTGACGACAGGAAACCGACCCTCAGGGCGCCCATGGTCTCGCGGCGGTAGCGCTCGCCGACATCGGCGATCGAGTCGGCCTGAGCCTCGGCCCGGCCATAGGCGCGCAGGGTCTGGAGTCCGGCGACGAGGTCGAGAAAGTGGGAAGAAAGCCGCGAGAGCATCGACCACCTGCGGCGGGTCCGGCCCTCGGTCAGCAGGCCGATCAGGACCATGAAGATCGGGATCAGGGGCGCCGTGATCGCCAGGATCAGCCCGGCTTTCCAGTCATATGGGAATACCCAGACGAGGATCGCGATCGGCACGGTCGCGGCCAGCACCACTTGCGGCAGGTAGCGGGCGAAGTAGGCCTCCAGTGCCTCCACCCCGTCGACCGCCGAAGCGACCAGTTCTCCGGAGTGGTCGTCACGGGCCGTGCCGGGATTGACCAGCAGAAGGCGTTCCGCGAGCCTGCTGCGCAGCTCCGACATCACCCGGGCGGCACCGAACCGTCCGGACGACTCGAATCCGACGCTGACCAGCCCCCGGGCGACGGCGATCACGGCCAGCCAGATCAGGAGTCCGGTGACGTCGCCGAGCGAGTCGCCGTCCATGAAGACCCCGGCGATCACGATTGCCAGCAGGGTCGCCTGGGCGATGATCAGCGCTGTCGCGACAAAGCCGAGGCCGATGGTGAGGGCTATGTGAGCGCGGGCTGACCGGGAACTGCGGACCAGCCTGCGCTGGGTCTCACGGGCCCGCCGGCTGCTGTCCGGAGCCCGGGTCCGGGTCCGTGCCATCTCCGCCCTCTCGCTTTCGCTCGTCGAGCAGGTCAAGCGGAGTCTTCACGTCCCCGAAATCCTCGGCCGAAAGCCGCCTGCGAAAGACCCAGTAGGTCCACGCCTGGTAGGCGAGGACCATCGGGAGCAGCAGGACGGCCACCACGGTCATGACGGTCAGCGTGTAGTCGGAGGAACTGGAGAAGTTCAGTGTCATGTCGAAGGCCGAGCTTGTGCTCGACACCATCGTATTCGGAAAAAGGTCGATGTAGATCGCGGTGAAGAAGGCCACGATCGCAAGGCTGGTCGCGGCGAAGGCCCGTGTGGCCGAGCGGGCGTTGACGAAGGTCGCCGCCAGCAGCGCGAGCACGGCCAGACCGGCAACGACCGCGGAAACCGGCTCGACGGGATCCTGGCGCCCGACCGTCCAGATCAGGAAGGCGGCGGGGATGACGACCGCCACCGGCATCGCCTTCGCGGCGACTGAGCGGACCCTCTCCTTGATGACGCCGTCGGTCCTCATCTCGAGGAAGATCGCGCCGTGGGCGAAGAAGATCGCCAGCGTCGCGAGTCCGCCGAGCAGCGTGTAGGGACTGAGCAGGGAGAAGAAGGTACCGGTGAATTCGGCCTCGGCGTCTATCGGCGTGCCGCCGATGATGTTGGCCCAGGCCACTCCCCAGAGCAGGGCCGGAACGGCGCTGCCGAGCAGGATGCACCACTCCCATCCTCTGCGCCAGGCCTTGGAGTCGCGCTTGCCCCAGAACTCGAATCCGACATTCCTGACGATCAGCGCGACCAGGATCACGAACAGGGCCAGGTAGAAGCCGGAGAACAGCGTCGCGTACCACTCGGGGAATGCCGCAAACGTTGCGCCACCGGCGACCAGCAGCCAGACCTCGTTGCCGTCCCAGACCGGACCGATGGTGTGAAGGATGGCCCGCTTCTCGTCTTCGGTCCGGCCCAGCGTCTTCATCAGGATGCCGACACCGAAGTCGAACCCCTCGAGGATGAAGTAGCCGATCCAGAGAACCGAGATCAGGACGAACCAGACGACCTGCAGCGTTGTGAAGTCTTCCATGATCAGTAGGCCAGTCCGAGGTGGGCGCTTTCGGGATCATCATCAGGGCCTTCGTCCAGCGGGCCCTTGGCCGCGGTCTTGAAGAAGATCCGGCCGGCGATCACCGCAAGCACTCCGTAGAGCAGGGTGAAGCCGACCAGGCTGATCCATACCTCGGCGGCGCCGACCGACGGCGAGACGCCGAATTCGGTCTGCAGCTCGCCGAAGACGATCCAGGGCTGGCGGCCCATCTCGGTGAAGATCCAGCCGGCCATGCTGGCCACCAGCGGCAGCGCGCCCATCCACATCGAGAGCTTGAGGAAACGGGGCGAGCTCTCCAGCCTGTCCTTTCTCATCAGCCACAATGCCCCGAGAGCGAAAGCGGCGAGCGCGAAGCCGATGCCCAGCATCACCCTCCAGGACCAGTAGGCGACCGCAACGATC
>JBBRVF010000101.1:0-5640 GCA_038247145.1 Solirubrobacterales bacterium
CAGTCGCCGATCGGCCGGACGCCGCGCTCCAATCCGGCCACCTACACCGGTGTCTTCGACCACATCCGCCAGCTTTTTGCGGCCACTCAGGAGTCTCGGGCCCGCGGCTACAAGCCGGGTCGCTTCAGCTTCAACGTCAAGGGCGGCCGCTGCGAGGTCTGTCGCGGCGACGGACAGATCAAGATCGAGATGCACTTCCTTCCGGATGTCTACGTGCCCTGCGAGCAATGCCACGGCCACCGCTACAACCGCGAGACGCTTGAGGTCCGGTTCAAGGGCAAGTCGATCGCCGATGTGCTCGAGATGTCGATCGAAGAGGCCTACCCCTTCTTCGAAAGCATCCCGAAGATCGCCCGACGCCTCAAGACCCTCAACGACGTCGGACTTGGCTACGTGAGGCTGGGCCAGCCGGCTACGACGCTTTCCGGAGGCGAGGCCCAGCGGATCAAGCTGGCCTCGGAGCTCTCCAAGGTGGCCACCGGCAGTACGCTCTACATCCTCGACGAGCCGACCACCGGTCTTCATTTCGCCGACGTGCGCCGTCTGCTCGAAGTGCTTTCGCGGCTGGTCGATGCCGGCAATACGGTGATCGTGATCGAACATGACCTCGATGTGATCAAGAGCGCCGACTGGGTGATCGACCTCGGCCCCGAAGGCGGCGATGGCGGTGGTGAGATAGTCGCCACGGGGACTCCGGAACAGGTGGCGGAAGTCGCCGGATCCCATACCGGCGATTTCCTCCAGGAGGCCTTCGGCGCGGTGCCAGTGGCGGCATGAGAGCGGCGTTGATCACCGCCTACGGCGAGGCCCCGCAGACCGCCGAGGTCGAGCTCGAGGCCGCCGGTCCGGGACAGGTGCCGGTGACGATCGAGCTGGCCGGAATCAACCCGGTGGACATCGCTATAGCCTCGGGCAAATTCGACGCCGGTGCACCCGAACTTCCGTATACGCCGGGGCTGGAAGGAATCGGCACGACCCCGGACGGACTCCGGCTCTGGTTCGACGTCCCGGCGCCACCAGTCGGGTCCTTCTCCGAGCAGTGCCTGGTTGATCGGTCGAGGGCGATCGAGGTGCCCGACGACGTCGAGCCGGTCGATGCGATCCCATTCGGCGTTGCCGGATTGGCGGCCTGGCTGTCGATCGAGTGGCGCGGCGAGCTGAAGCCCGGGGAGACTGTTCTGATCCTCGGTGCCGGCGGAACCGTCGGCCAGATCGCCGTCCAGGCGGCGAAGCTTCTGGGAGCCGGACGCGTGGTTGCAGCGACCCGCAGCGAGCGCGGTCGCGAGCGCGCCCTGACGCTCGGGGCCGACCGGGCAGTTGGCACGGACTCCGACTCGACCGAGGCACTGGCCGCCGAGTTCCGCGAAGCGACCGGGGGCGGGGCCGACCTGGTCATCGACGGGCTCTGGGGAGCTTCAGCCGAGGCGGCGCTGGCGGCGACCAACTTCGGCGGCCGGCTGGTTCAGGTCGGTAACTCGGCCGCCAAGGAGGCAAACGTAGTCGCGGGGCCGCTGCGGGGAGGTCTCGTTTCGATCCTCGGACACCGGAATTTCTACGCCCCGATAGAGGTCCAGCGGGAAGCCTTTCGGACGATGTGTGGGCACCACGCCGAGGGGCGGCTCGACGTAGAGGTCGAGGTATTCGCGCTGGAGCAGGTCGCCGAAGCCTGGGATCTACAGCAGCAGAGTCCCGGGCGCAAGCTCGCGCTGGCGCCCTGAGCCCGGTCTGCAGGCCCTACTGAACCAGCAGCGAGGCGCCGATTACTCCGCCGTCGTCGCCCAGGGCGACCACCTGCACGGCCGGAGGCCGGCCGGGTTCCAGCAGGTACGGACCGATGCCGTCGATGATCTCGGGCACCAGGGTGTCGGCGAAGCGGACTCCGAGCCCGCCGCCGATTACGACGGCCTCGACATCGAGCAGGTTGACCGCCGAAGCGATGCCGGCAGAGAGCGCCGTGACTGCACGGTTGAGCAGGTCCTCGGTGAGCTCGTCGCCGTCCTTGAGCGCATGCCACCAGACGGAACTGCTCAGGCTCTTCTTCTTGCGCTGTTTCATTACCTTGAAAAGCGACGTTTCGCGGCCTTTCTTGACCTCGCGCCGGGCCTTCTCTTCCATCGACTTGCGACCCGCGTAGGCCTCGACCGTTCCGTGGAGCCCGTTGGTGGCGCGGGCGCCGCCACGGCGGACGAGGGTGTGGCCGATTTCACCGGCCCGGCCCCGTCCTTTCCAGGGCTTGCCGTCGAGGATGATTCCGCCGCCTACACCGGTTCCCCAGAAGACGCCAAGAAGACTGTCGTAGCCGGCGCCCGCTCCGAGTTCGTATTCGGCTCTGGTGCCGACCTGTACGTCGTTGCCCACAAAGACCGGGGAATCGATTGCCTTGGCGAGTTGCTCGCCGAGGGGGTAGGAGCCTTGCCAGTTGGGAAGGTTGCCGGCGCCGCTCAGGTTTCCTGTGGCCGCGTCGACCGATCCGGGGGCGCCGATTCCGACTCCGCGAAGCTCGGAGGTACTCACTCCTGCCTGCTCGGCTGCCCCGCGAACGGTCTCGACCACCGCCCGTACGACGTCTTCCGGCCCACCGCGGTCGGGGGTGGGCTGCTTGACATGGGAGATCAGCTTGTGGTCGGCGCCGATGATCGCCGCGGCGATCTTTGTGCCGCCGAGATCGATTCCGCCGACGAAGCTGCCGGCGTCCGTGCTTTTCGGGGGTACGGGGGCCACCTCAGCCACAGGATCGCCTGAGGGTTCGCTCGCTGCTGGTTCTGCTTCCGGTATTGCCTTCTTGCGCCTAAGCATCTCTCTCTCCAATGGTCGCCGACATGGCGGCAGGATAGCCGCCTCTGGCAAGGTAGGTGCGTGGACGATCAGACGGGTTGGCGCATGTGGTGGCACAAGAGACGCTGGTACGAGCGCAACCATCGTCTCCTGCGGCGATTCAGGCTGGATCGGGAGATGGCCCGACGCGGCGCCTACGTCAGGCACCCGATCGAAGGCGAGGTGCTCGATTACCTGCTGTCCGGCCGCCTCAGCGTCGGCCAGGGGACCCACTTCGAGCCCGGCTGCTGGATCACGATGTCGGAGCGGGCCCGGGTCGAGATCGGAGCCGGCTGCTACCTCAACCGGGAGACCATGATCGCCGCCGAGCGCGAGGTCACGATCGGCGACCACGTCATGTTCGCCAACGGCTGCTTCGTCGGTGACGCCAGCCACCGCTTCGACGATCCCGACCTGCCGATCACCTGGCAGGGTTTCACCACGAAAGGCCCGGTCCGGATCGGTTCGAACTGCTGGTTCGGTGTCCACTGCGTTGTCACCGGCGGCGTGACTGTCGGCGAGCGCTGCGTGATCGGCTCGAACTCGGTGGTCACCTCCGACCTGCCTCCGGGCACAATCGCCGCCGGCGCTCCGGCGAAGGTGATCCGGGAGATCGGGTTCAAGCCTTCAGGCGAGGCCTCGGCAGGGCCGGAGTCCGAACCCGGGTCCGCTCAGGGGAGCGGCTCCCAGTCCCACGAGTAGTCGGACTCGATGTCCTCGCGGTTCAGTCGCTGGCGCAGTCCTTCCAGCTCGGCAGGCTCGACGCTGTAGACATGCTCCGGCCCGGGGAACTCGCCCGAGCGCACCTCTTCGGCGTAGGCGGTGAGGCCGCGCTTCATTTCGCCGCGAACGTCCGCGTAGCGCTTGACGAACTTCGCCATCCGACCGTCGTTGATCCCGGTCAGGTCATGCAGCACGAGCACCTGGCCGGAGGTCGAGTTGCCGGCGCCGATGCCGATCGTCGGTGCCTCCAGCCGCTTGACGATCATCTCGCTGACGGCCTGCGGCACCGCTTCGATGACAATCGAAAAGCAGCCGGCCTGATCGAGCGCGATCGCGTCCTCGGCCACCTTGATCGCCTTGTCCGCTGTGCGACCCTGGGCCTTGAGGCCGCCGAGTGCGGTCGCGGTCTGCGGGGTCAGCCCGACGTGGCCCATGACCGGGATACCGGCGCCGATGATCGCCCTGGCCCGGTCGACCGAGGTACCGCCGCCCTCAAGCTTGACCGCGTCGCAGCCCGCCTGCTTGACCATCGCCTGGGCGCTGGCGATCGCCAGCTCGTTCGAGGCCTCGTATGAGCCGAAGGGCAGGTCCCCGACCAGCAGCGGCGTCCTCAGGCCGCGCCTTACGGCACTGGCCAGCATGGTCATCTCCTCCATGCCGACCGGCACCGTGCTGTCGTAGCCGAGCACGCAATTGGCCGCTGAATCGCCGACCAGCACGATGTCCACGCCGACCTCTTCGGCGACCTGGGCCGAAGGGAAGTCGTAGGCGGTGACCATGACTATCGGCTCGCCGGCCTCCTTCATCTCGGCCAGCCGGGTCACGCTGACCGGCTCGCGGTCGGGCCTGGGGTTTTCGCTTTCGTTTTCCCTGTTTCCGGAGCTCATTTTCTCCTCGCCTGCTTTCGGGGTTCGATAAGGATGTTGTCGATCAGCCTTGTGCCGTCGACTTCGGCGGCGACCGCCACCAGGATCGCTTCCTCGGCCTGTTCGTCGACCGGGTCGAGGGTGCCCGGATAGCGGGCTTCGAAGTACTCGGGCTCGATTCCGGCCCGCTCGAGGCGCTGCCTGCCGGCCGCCAGGGCCCGGTCGAGTCCCTGTTCCGGGTAGGTCGTTTCGGTTTCCAGAAGAGCCGACCAGATCGCCGAAGCCCGCTCGCGGGCGGGCGGGGAGAGGTAGGCATTCCTCGAACTCATGGCCAGGCCGTCGCGCTCGCGAATCGTCGGCAGGATCACGATCTCGGCCCGGAAATCCAGGTCTTCGGCCATGCGCCGGATCACCGTCGCCTGCTGGGCGTCCTTCTGGCCGAAGAAAGCGATGTCGGGATCGACCGCGTTGAGCAGCTTGGCGACGATCGTGGTTACCCCGGCGAAGTGGCCGGGCCCACGGCCGTCACGGCTGCCGCAGAGCACCTCGGTCAGGCCCTCGACCTCGACCCTGGTCGCGAAACCGGCCGGGTAGACCGCTTCGGGAGAGGGCGAGTAGACGATGTCGACGCCGGCCTGCCCGGCGATCGCGAAGTCCCGCTGCTCGTCCCGCGGGTAATCGCTGAGGTCCTCGCCGGGACGGAACTGGGTCGGGTTGACGAACAGGCTCATCACGACCGTCTCGCAGCGCTCGCGCGCAGCCTCCAGCAGCGAAACATGACCCTCATGCAGGTAGCCCATGGTCGGCACCAGGCCGACCCGTCCGGGCTGCCGCCGTGACTCGTCGCGGACCTGGTGAAGCTCTTCGGGGAGGCGCAGGATCTTCACGCTTTCACCGCCCCGGTCGCAACCGCCAACGCGTCGTAGAGCGGCAGCAGTTCCGGTTCGCCACCAGACAGCGCCTGGCGGTGACGCTCGACGGTGCTCTCGTCGCCCCTGGCGATCGGTCCGGTCAGGGCCGCCGCGCCGTCGGCGATCCAGTTTTCGAGGCTGCGGCGGGCCAGCGGTGCCAGCACTTCGCGAGGGTTGTCCACACCGATGCCGCCGAGCAGGTCCGCCGCCGACTGCTCCAGGGTGACCAGGAAGTTCGAGGCCATGCTGGCAGCGGCGTGGTAGACGACCCGGTCGGCCTCGTCGATTTCGAACGGGACCATGTCCAGCGCCTCGGCCAGGCCGTA
>JBBRVF010000102.1:0-5627 GCA_038247145.1 Solirubrobacterales bacterium
ACTTCGCCGATCTTGTCGCGCAGGATCTGGGTGTAGAGCAGCTGCTTGGGATACTCCCACTCGTAGAGCGCCTTGGCTTCGTCGAGGCCCTCGTAACACTGGAGCCTCACCAGCTCGCGTCCGGTCGCCCTCGACAGCGCCTTGGCCAACTCGGTCTTGCCGACCCCGGCCGGCCCTTCGACCAGTACCGGCTTTCCCAGCCGCTGAGCCAGAAAGGCGATCAGCGCCGTGGACTCGTCGGCGAGGTAGGCGGCTTCACGCAGCGCGTCTTCGACTTCGGACGGGGACGTCGGAGGGGCTGCTACGGAGTCGGCCATCCCCTGAAGGATAGGGGGCGTGCAGGGGCTCCGGTCAGCGGCCAGACCGCGCTCGGGGCATTAGGGTTGGCCCATGGGAAGACTGGACGAGGTCGATCTCTCGCTCAAGTACGGCAAGAAGGAAGGCCACAAAGAACTCGAGAAGGTCCAGCGGCGCCTGGCCGCCCTGCGACTTACTGTCGGCGGCCAGCTCGGCTCGAGCCAGTTCGGTCCGCCGGTCTGCGTCGTGATGGAGGGCTGGGATGCCTCCGGCAAAGGAGGTGCCATCCAGCGCATGGTCAAGCCGCTCGACGCACGTCACATTCGGGTCTCGCAGTTTGCCGCACCGACCGCTGACGAGCTTCGCCACCACTTCCTCTGGCGCTTCGCCCAGCCGTTACCCGGTTGGGGAGGGATGGCCGTCTTCGACCGCAGCTGGTACGGCCGCGTCCTGGTCGAGCGGGTCGAGAAGATGATCAAGAAGAAGGTCTGGAAACGGGCCTACCGCGAGATCCGGAACTTCGAGACGGGCCTCTCCGACGAAGGCATGATCTTCGTCAAGATGTGGATTCACACTTCGTCCGATGAGCAGCTGCACCGCTTCGAGCGACGCGCCCGCAAGCCGCTGAAGCGCTGGAAGCTGACCGACGAGGACTGGCGAAACCGCGAGCGTCGCGAAGAGTACGAAGAGGCGGTCGAGGAGATGTTCGAAAAGACCAGCACCGATGTCGCGCCCTGGCACGTGATCTCCGGCGAGTCGAAGAAATACGCCCGGGTCGAGGTCATCCGGACGGTCAACGAGGCGATCGAGGCGGGTCTGCTCCGCTGGGGGGTAGACCTCCCCTCAGTCGATTGAGATGTCCCTGACCGTCGACCCGCCGCGGGTCGGCGAGTCCGCCTCCGACTCCGGTCCGTCGTCGCGCTGTGCTTCCGCCTCACCGGTCTGGCCGCTGCGCTCGGCGTAGATCGCCAGAAAGGATTTCAGCACGCCGATCGCTTCGTTCTGGATCGCCTGCACCTGGCCGATCGCATCGGGGGAGGTCGTCGCCCGAACGATGTCGGCCGAGCGGCATATCGGGCACCACTCGAGGCAGTGCTGGCCTTCTTGTTGCCGCTGCTGCGGTTCGGGCGCCGCCGGCTCCTCCTCGGCATGGGTCCGGCCCGCCTTGGTCTCGGAGAACTGGCCCCAGAAGCGCTCGGCTCCGGGCGGGAGGGTGTCAGTCGGTGGCCGGCTCGGCCGCTCTGGATCGGACATCGTCGTAGCTGATCTCCAGGATTCCTTCTTCGAATGCGGCCCGGCTGGGATTGCTGTCGGCCAGGCCCGAAGGCAGCATGATAGTGCGCCTGACCTCGCCGATCGTTATCACCAGCTCTTCGCCGGCCTGCTGGAGCGAGATCTCGTTCTTCTCGACGAATGGCGCGGCGATCCGGATCACGGTGCCGGTCTCGTCGGTGCTGAGCTCCCGGGCCATGCCGGCGTGGAGGATGTCCGCCGGGTTCCGGTCTCCGAAGAGCTCCCTGCCGAGGAGTCCGTGCATTTCTTCGCCGAGAACCTCGCGGTCAAAGAAGCGGGCGGTCAGGATCGGAACCGGTGCGAAGCCGGCCTCGACCTCCTCGAGCTGCGAGGCCTGCCGGTCCCGCCAGGGACCGAAGTAGGTGCCTTCGACCTCGTCCGGGAAGACCCGGTTGACCACCACCGCGTCGGTCGGGTAGCCGTAGAGGCAGAGGTGGGTGAAGGTTCGCCGGGCTTCATCGACAACCATGCGGTCGGGATTCATCACCAGCCGGATCGAGCTGTTCTCGCGGTCGCGCAGGATCGTGTCCATGACCAGCAGGTTTTCGATCAGCCGGTCGACCTCTTCCATCATTTCCGGGTCGGGAAGGGGAAGGTCGAGCGCCCGGGCCAGCGGCGCCGCGGCTCCGAGCAGGCCGCTGTTCCAGGGGAAGGCCTTTTTCACCCACCACCGTGCCACCTCGGGGAAGCCGAGCAGCCTCAGGGTCTCGCCGCTCGGAGCGCAGTCCACGATCAGCACCTCGCAGTCCTCGTCGTCCCAGTGCTGTTTGATCCTGAGCAGGGAGAAAAGCTCGTCCATTCCGGGCGGAACGGTCAACTCCTCCGCCCGGACCCGGTCGACCCCCTGGTTGACCAGCATCGCCGAGAGCCAGGTCGAGACGTGGTCCCAGTTTCGCCTCATTTCGACCGGGGCCAGCACCTCCTGGCCGAAGAGGTTCGGCGCGACCTCGGTCGCGTCGGAGCCGAGCTCGACCCCGAGCGAATCGGAGAGGCTGTGGGCCGGATCGGTAGACATGACCACGGTCCGCCGGCCCTCTGCCGCGCACATCCGGGCGGTGGCCGCCGCGACGCTCGTCTTGCCGACGCCTCCTTTGCCCGTATAGAGGATTGTGCGGGGTGGCATTGGCAGGCGAGCGTATACGCTCACCGGCCTTGAAACCGATCAGGTCCAGCCTTCTGCTGCTCTGTGGGTGCGCCGCTGTTCTGGCGCTCTCGGGCTGCGGCGCCGGCTCCGACCCCGACCCCCAGCAGGTGCTCGACACCGCGCTCAGCCGCGAGTCCCTGCTCAGCCCTCCGGTCGGAGACGCGGAGGTCGTGGTCTCCTCGCTCGGATTTGAGGAAGCTGTACTCGACAGCAGGCTGCTGGAAGTCGATCGCGATACCCACGAAGAGATCCGCGAGACCCTGGCCGGTTCGGCAACCGACGCGTCGGATGAAGGCGGCGAAGCCGGCCTCGCAGCACTGATCGACGACCTCTCGGCCGAGGATTCCGGCGAACTGGACGGGGTGGCGGTCGACCGGGTCTCCGGCTCGATCGATGTCGACGGCCTGGTCGATCGCATCCGCCCCCTGACCGAGCAGCCGGGGGCCGCGGACAGCGAATCGATCCCGGGAGTCGGCGAGCTGGACCTACTCGAGAACACCCTGGTAGCCGCCGACTTCGAACTCTTCGCCGCCGAAGACGACGGCACTCTCGAGCGTTTCGATCTCATCCTCTCCCTCGACGACCCCGGCAACGCCCTGCCCCCTTCCAGGATCCGCTTCAGCCTGACCCGGGTCGAACCCACGGCGGACGGCCTCTGAGGTCCTGCCACTTGAATTCGGACCTCCGGCTGGTATATCTTCGAACCCGGTTCAGTCGGGGCAAGCGCTGGCCGGGTCGCGCAAACATTAAACCCGGAAGACGAGACAAGCCAGAGGAGAGTCGAACATGATCGAGCGTGTTTCGGAGGGCAGGCTGGCGAGACACGCCCGACTGGCAACTGCCGCCGTTGTCGCAGCCGCGCTCTGCCTGGTCGTGACCGCTTCAACCGCCTCAGCGGCCCCCCAGGGCCCCTGGGTTCTGCCGGCAGGCAATCTGTCATCTCCGGGCCAAAACGCCTCTGGCCCCCAGATCTCCACAGCCCCCAACGGCAGCGCTACGGCAATCTGGAACCGTTTCAATGGCAGCAACGGGATAATTCAGACATCAGCCAGCCTCCCAGGCGGCTCCTTCGGGGCCCCGGCGGATCTCTCGGTCCCCGGCCAGGGTGCCGCCGGCTCCCAGATCACCACAGCCCCTGACGGCAGCGCAACGGCGGTCTGGTACCGGTTCAACGGCAGCAACACCATCATCCAGGCAGCAACCCGCCCCCCCGGTGGCTCCTTCGCGGCCCCGGTAGATCTCTCGGCCCCCGGTCAGGACGCCTTCGTTCCCCAGATCACCACAGCCCCTGACGGAACTGCCATCGCAGTCTGGCAACGCTTCAACGGCAGCAACACCATCATCCAGGCAGCAACCCGCCCCCCCGGCGGCTCCTTCGAGGCCCCGGAAGATCTGTCGGCTACCGGCCAGAACGCCTTCAGTCCCGAGATCACCACAGCCCCCGACGGCACAACAACTGCAGTCTGGACCCGCTCCAACGGCAGCGACGGGATCATCCAAGCCGCTACCCGCCCCCCCGGCGGCTCTTTCGGGCCTCCGGTCGACCTCTCGGCCACCGGCGAGAATGCCGCCGGCTCTCAGATCGCCACAGCCCCCGACGGCACGACCACCGCAGTCTGGTCCCGCTACAACGGCAGCAACCGCATCATCCAGGCAGCAACCCGCCCCGCGGGCGGTTCCTTCGCGGCCCCGGTAGATCTCTCGGCCACCGGCGAGAACGCCGTCAGTCCCGAGATCTCCACCGCCCCCGACGGCACAACGACCGCAGTCTGGAACCGCTCCGACGGCAGCAACATCGTCATTCAGACCGCAACCCGCCCCCCGGGCAGCTCCTTCGGAGCTCCGACAGATCTCTCAGCCCCCGGCCAGGACGCCGACAGTCCACAGATATTCGCAGCCCCGGACGGCAGCGTCACCGCAGTCTGGGAGAGGTCCAACGGCAGCCACAACATCATCCAGTCGGCGGCTACCGCCCAACCCTCGGTACTGCTCCGGGTAAAGCGTAAGGGAAGCGGAAGTGGCGCAGTAGCTTCCGTTCCCGGAGGTATCAGCTGCGGCACAGACTGTGCCGAAAGCTTCCTGTCATTCACGCCGGTGGCCCTCACTGCCAGTCCGTCAAAGGGCTCGACGTTCACAGGCTGGTCAGGCGGCGGCTGCTCGGGCAAAGGTGTTTGTGAGGTGACCATGCTCGATGCCACAGAAGTCACCGCCGGCTTCGGCAAGCCGCGATTCGCCCAGCTGAAGATCACCCCGAAGTCGAAGAAGCTCAAGTCCGGCAGGAAAATCACCTTCAAGGTCAAGCTGAAGAACACCGGCGATGCCACCGCCAGCAAGCTCAAGATCTGCACGAAAGGCTCGAAGAAGCTGGTCAAGGCTCCCAAGTGCAAGAAGCCCGGCAACCTGGCCGCAGGCAAGTCGAAGAGCGTGAAGCTCAGGGTTTCAGTCAAGAAGAGGGCGAAGAAAGGCAAGAAGGCGAAGATCACCTTCACCGCCACCGCCCGGGGCGGGCTGAAGAAGAGCGGCAAAGCGACGATCAGGGTGAAGTAGGAGCCCCGGGCGGTGGCGGGATGGCCTCGTGCGAGACGTTGTGGCAATCGCTGGGGCCAATCGGAGCAGCTGTCGTTGCCGGGCGCTCAGACAGGGCTGCCGGTGACCACGAGGTAGTCGCTGGTCAGCTTCATCGCGCCCGGATCCTCGTTCCCTGATTCCAGGGTCTCGACGATCTCGTTTCGAAGCTGTTCGTAGCGATCGTCGCCGACGGCCTCCTTGGTGGCCAGCCACATCGGGTGTCTGTCGGCCCATTCGTCGCTCATCTGTTGTGGCGAGTCGGCGTGGAAGGAGAGCTGTCGGGTTTCGGTCTGGATTGCGATGCCGTGGTTTGCGAACAGGAGCT
>JBBRVF010000103.1:0-5609 GCA_038247145.1 Solirubrobacterales bacterium
CCCGTGCCGGTCAGCCCTTGACCGTGATCGAGGAGATACCGACCACAAGGCCACCGGCGAGATCGTTGATCCCGAAGGTGTCGTTCAGCAGGGCCGCTGCGTCGTCGGACAGCTCCACGGTCGTGCCCTCAAGGGTGGCCGATCCGTCCGGGTTGGTCAAGCTGATCGAGTCCGGCTGAGTCGGTCCACGACGCCCGGCTGAACCGGGAGGCCGGCCCGGGCTGAGCCCGGGGCGCGGTGAATCGGCCCGCGCCCCGGGTCAGGCTTCCGGGTCAAACCCGGGGTCAGTCGCTACGCGATCAGCCCGGTACGCGATCAGCCAAAGGCTCCTCCCTGGAATACGCAGGCGTTGCCCGGGCCGTAGGGGCCGTTGGCGAACACCGGTCCGTTCTTGACCCCGATCCCGGTGACCATCGAGATCGCCGTCCCGTCGGGGGCGGCCATCATGCTTTCCGCCTCGTTGTAGCTGGTACTCGCGCCGGTGACTGACGCAAGGTCCAGCTGCCGGTCGACCTCGAGCGTAGCGGTCATCAGGTAGTCCGTCGCGGCCGGCCCACCGGACAGGTCGTCATCGCCTTCCATAATCGAGAAATCCTGCGTCGTGCTGACATACATCTCGCCCCGGAGTACGTCGGTGACCGTATCCCGGAAGCACTTGGCGTAGATCGTGAACGGTCCCTTCGTATAGAGCGTGGTCGGCGGCGCTGCGGCTCGGGCCGCGTCTTCATTCGGGCCGTCGGTCGCCTGGATTATCGTTCCGTTGCCGATCGTTCCGTAGTCCGAGATCTTCGATGAGTTGACCGCGTTATTCGCGATCTTGCCGGTGGTTACCGCGTCACCGGCGATCTGGTTGCTCTTGACCGCGTTCTCTCCGATTTTCGCGTTGGTCACGGCCTTCGGTTTGATCTTGGCCGAAGTAACCGCCTTCTTCTTGATCTTGGCACTGGTCACAGCGTTCTTCTTGATCTGGTTGCTACCGATCTTGTTGGCCGCATAGGCCGTGCCTCCGAGTGCGATCGCGAGCGCCAGCAAAGCCACGCCCATCGACGGCGACGGCAGAAAACGTCTCATGTTCATAAGTTCCTCCTGTTTTGGTTGGCACTCGGACCCGAACCCCGCCCGGATCGTCATCGAGCCTGACCGCTTCGCTCCAAACTAGCCGGGTGGGGCGTGTGGGTCAAGGGGCCTCAACGCAAAAACGGCGCCGGACCCGAAGGTCCGGCGCCGTTTCGTCTCGCCGGGGCCGGTCGGCAGACCGTGCCCCGTGCCGGTCAGCCCTTGACCGTGATCGAGGAGATACCGACCACAAGGCCACCGGCGAGATCGTTGATCCCGAAGGTGTCGTTCAGCAGGGCCGCTGCGTCGTCGGAGAGCTCCACGGTCGTGCCCTGGAGGGTGGCCGATCCGTCCGGGTTGGACTGGAGCGGCTTCAGGGTGGAACCGTCGAGGTTGAACAGCAGGGCGCCACTGGCCGCTTCCTTGCCGTTGACCGAAACGTCGCCGGTCAGCTCGGAGGTACCCGGGTCGACGACGAAGTCGGTCAGCTCGACCTTGGTCTTGCCGGCGGTCAGGCTGAGGCCGCTGCCGTCATGCATCAGGTTGCCGGTGACGAACGGGCGAACATCCGACTTCGGGTCATAGTAGGTGACGTCTCCACCGGTAATCGGGAAGGCGGCTACACCCTGGTCGCTGATCGTCGCATCGCCTACCGGGGCCGGGGCGACCTTCAGCTGGGTGAGTGCGTCAACAAAGCCGGCGTCGAGCGCTACCTGTGTGTCAACACCGGTGACCGGATCGATCATCGCTACCGGTTCGGTGCTGGTCGAGTTCGAGCTCGAGTCGCTGTCGTCGCTGCTGCATGCCGCGACGGCGAAAGTGAGCGCGAACATCGTGAGGACGGCGGCGCCGATTCGGGTTATGAGGGACTTGCGGGGCATTTCATTACTCCTTGGGCTTCGTTTTCGGGGCGGAGCCATAACTGCCGGCTCCTGCTGCTACCCCCCAACTACGGCACCCGATCCGGATTGGATCAACATCCGGAAGGAGTCTTCTGTGCGATAAGCGTGAGAAGCAGGTGTGGAGCGAAAACAGCCGTTCCCGTCGCGGCCGGTTCCTCCCGCGGGATGGAGCTACTGTCGGTCTGAAACCACGCGCAATGTGGTCAATTCGCGGTCGGCGGCACCACGCACATAGCCACCGTGATCGATCGAATCCGAGATGAAGTCGAGTGTCTCCCCGGTCAGGATCTCGCCCGGCAGGACGTTAGGTATGCCGGGAGGGTAGGTGGCCAGCGGCTCGGCCGAGATCCTTCCCTCGGCCTGCCGGAAGGGCACCGTGTCCTGAGGAGCCAGGAAAGCCTCACGCGGGGACATCGCCGGCTCTCCCCACGGCGGGGGCAGGGCGAACTCGGGCTCGCTGTCGGGCGGCGTGGCCTCGAGTACCTCGAGCGCGGTCAGCACCCCGTCGATCAAACGCCGTGACCTGGCCGGCGTTCCGGTTCCGAGTCCGAATACCGCCACCGCCACGGTGTCCGATGCCAGTTCAAAGTTGACGTTGGCCATTTCCCTGGCGAGGTGAGCGATCCGGTAGCCGCTGACCCCGGTGCCGCGGACGTCGATGGTCAGCCGCAGGGGATCCCAGCCGATGACGCTCTCGTTTTCGAGCAGGCTGTGGTCGAGCACGTCGATTCCGTCGATCTCGCGCAGCTCGGCCCGGGCTTCCTTCAGCACTTCGATCGTTCTGCCGAGCATCTCCTCGCCGTGGATCGCTGCCTGTCTCCGGGCTGCGTCGAGCGAACCGCAGAGCAGCGAGTTGGGGCTGGTCGATTCGGTCATGCTGACGCAGCGGTCGATGATCTCGGGCTCGAAGCGTTCGCCGAAGCCGAGGTGCAGCATCGCCGACTGGGTAAGGCTGCCGACGATCTTGTGGGTCGACGAGATGACCAGGTCGGCTCCGGAATCGAGGGCATCGCGGGGAAGGTCGGGGTGAAAGTGCAGATGGGCGCCCCAGGCTTCGTCGGCAACAAGCGGCACTCCGCGGTCGTGAGCGACCTGGGCCAGCGCGGCGACGTCGGCCGAGGCCCCGAAGTAGGTGGGTGAGACGATTACCGCGGCGCCGGCATTCGGGCAGCGATCGAGTGCGTCGGCCAGCGCATGGGGTGTCAGGCAGTGGGCGATGCCCAGGTCGGGATCCACCTCTGGAGCCGCGAAGGTCGGCTTCAGTCCGGCCATGATCATGCCGTCGATGACCGAGGAGTGGACGTTGCGCTGGACCACGATCTCGGGACTGCGGTGGGCCACCGCCAGGCACATCACCTGGTTGCCCTGGGATGCGCCGTTGACCAGGAACCAGGTCCGGCGGGCCCCCCAGGCTTCTGCGGCGAGTTGCTGCGCCTCCTGAAAAGGGTTGTTCTCGCCGACATCGATGCCTTCGATCAGCGCCGGGATGTCGTCGGTCAAGCCCGCCTGCCCAACCAGCAGACGCAGGGACTCATCCGCTCCCATGCCGCCCTGGTGGCCCGGCACGTTGAACCGGCCCGGATCGCTCTGGGCAAACCGGAGCAGTGCGTCTACATAGGGGGTTCGGTCCTGGTTGCTCATCGGCTGAGCCTACCCCTCCCGACAAGCGCCGGGCGCAACCCTAGCCGTAGGGGTACCACCAGTCCTTGACCTCGATCACCGAGTCCATGTGGACGTGCTTGGCTTCGCGGAAGGCGTCGAGTCCTTCGGTGCCCAGTTCGCGGCCGATCCCGGAGTTCTTGAAGCCGCCGAAGGGGCCGGCGTCGTTGTCGGTCAACGGATCGTTGATCCAGACCGAGCCGGCCCGGACCTCCTTCAGGCAGCGCACTGCGGTCCGCAGATCCCGCGTATAGATGTTGGCGCCGAGGCCGAAGTCGAGGCCGTTGGCCTTGGCGATCGCCTCGTCCAGTGAGCGGACCGGGACGATCGGCGCCACCGGTCCGAAGGTCTCCTCGGTCAGCAGGTCGGCGTCCTCGGGGACCCCGGTCAGCACGCAGGGCTCCAGGTAGTGGCCGCGCTCCATGCCGGCATCGCCACCGCCGACCAGTAGCTCGGCCCCGGCTGCGACTGCGGCCTCGACCTGGTAAAGCGCCTTCCGGCGCTGGGTCGCCGAGACCATCGGCCCGACATCGGTCTTCGCGTCGAGCGGATCCCCGACGATCAGGGTCTTCGTATGGTTGACGAAGGCCTCGACGTATTCGTCGTAAACATTCTCCATCACGTAGAAACGCTCCGAGGAGGTGCAGACCTGGCCGGCGTTGAGGAATGCCGCCCAGGCCCCGCCCCGGGCCGCGACTTCGATCCCGTCGGCGCCGATGTCGTCGCAGACGATGAACGGATCCTTGCCGCCCATCTCCAGATTGACCCGGGCGTTGCGCGAGGCGCAGGCGATACCGACCTTGCGCCCGGTGGCCACCGAGCCGGTGAAGGCGACGCAGTCGATGCCGTGATGCCCGCTTATCGCGGCACCGACTTCGCCGCCGCCGGCCACCAGGTTGACCGTGCCCGCCGGCAGCTCGGCGAATGCCTCGGCCAGGGCCAGGGTTGAGAGCGGCGTCAGCTCGGAGGGCTTGCAGACGGCCGTATTGCCCGCTGCCAGCGCCGGGGCCAACTTCCAGCAGAGCAGCAGCAGCGGGAAGTTCCAGGGCACGATGCAGCCGACCACCCCGTGGGGTTCTTTGACCACCACGGAGAACTGGCTCGACTCGATCGGGGGGATCACCCGGCCGATCTCCGAGCGGGCGACCTCGGCGTAGTAATCGAAGCAGGCGGCGCACCATTCGACCTCGTCGGCCGACTCGGTCAAAGGCCGGCCGATCTCGGTGGTCATGATTGCGGCCAGCTCTTCGGCGCGGCTGCGCAGCGCTACGGCCACGCTCCTGAGCAGCGGGGTGCGGTCCACCCCCGGCATCGTGGCCCACTCCGGGGAGGCGGCCCGCGCGGCCGCTACCGCCGAATCGATTTGCTCGCCCGAGGCCGAGCCGACCGTCGCCACTATCTCCTCGGTGGCCGGGTTCTCGACCTCCAGGCCGGCGCCTTCGCCCTCGACCATTTCTCCGCCAATCGGCAACCGCGCTTCGTATCCCATGCGCGAAAAATAGACCACCTCGCCCACCAGGCAGTTCTGGCAAGCATCGGCCCCGCCAGTGGATGCGGATTCTTGCCGGTTGCCCGGGGACGGAATGTGCCCGGCGGGGGTGCGCGGACCGGGGCGGTTGAGCCGCGGTCCGGTGGATCAGATCGGGACGGAGACCGTGGCCTTGTTGTCGTCGTCGGCGCGCTTTTCCATCATCTTTTCGGCGCGGCGCTGCTGGATGATGACCGCGAGCATGGCGGTGACGGTTACGGCGAAGAGCATCGTCGCGATCACGTTGACCTCGACCGGGATGCCGCGCTGGTTGGCGCCGAAGATGTAGAGCGGGAAGGTGACTTCGGCCCCCGAGTTGAAGTTCGAGATCACGAAGTCGTCGATCGAGAGGGCGAAGGAGAGCATCGCGGCAGAAGCGACGCCCGGCGCGATCAGCGGCAGGGTGACCTTGCGGAAGGTGGTTACCGGCGAGGCGCCGAGGTCAGCCGAGGCCTCCTCCAGCC
>JBBRVF010000104.1:0-5578 GCA_038247145.1 Solirubrobacterales bacterium
AGCGTAACCGTTATTCAGGCGCCGCTGAGAACCGCGGCCGGTTCACGGGCGGCGGCAGGGAGTCCTCGCGGAGCTCCTTTGGCAGGAAGTCGACCGAGCTGAGCTTGATCGCCTCGCTGACGGTCCACCGAAAGACAGTTCTCTCACTCCAAGATGCGCCAATCCCGGCGCATGATGCATCCGATTTGGCGCATATACTGTGGCTATGGCGATTCGAGCGCGAAGCGCAAACCTCTTCCCGACCGATCAACCCATCCCGGCGAATCAGATGATTGGTCGAGAAACCGATGTTCGAGAGGTTGCGACAGCTCTCAAAGGTGGATCGAGCCTTGTGATCGCCGGGCCCCGCCGAACCGGCAAGACGAGTGTCTGCGAAGCGGCGCTTGAGCGGCTGGCTTCGCGCGAGTTCTACATAGTCTCTGTGGACCTGTTCCGGATTGCGACCGCCGCGCAGTTCGCGGAGGAGCTGGTCGCTGAGTCGATCGCGAATCGCTCGGTTCTAAAGCGAGCCTTGCACAAGGCCAGGCAAGCAGGCCGGGCCGTCGCCGACGCAGTCGAAACCTCGGCGGTCATCAAGTCGAAGTCTGAACTCGGGGAGGAAATCGAGATCGCTTTCAGGCCTGGCCTCGCTTCGAGGGACCCAGATCGCTTTCTTGACTACGCCTTGGAGCTACCCGGCCGCATCGCCGAAGCCGACGGAAAGCAGGTGGTTGTTTTTTTTGACGAGTTTCAGGAGCTAGCCAGCTCGACGAAGCCATATGGAGATCCCGACCGACTGACCAAGAGGATGCGTGCGATTTTCCAGCGCGCCGACGAGGCGAGCTACCTGTTTGCCGGAAGTGCCGAGCACCTGATGCGTGATCTCTTCGTCCCCGCCCACCGAGCACTCCACCAATTCGGTCGGTTTCACGATCTACGGCCGATCGATTACGACGCCTGGGCCGCGGGCTTGAGCGAACGGTTCGCCGCAGACGAATGCACCATCGCGCCCGATGCCCTAACCCGTTTGATCGAATATGGAGAAGGGCATCCTCGCTCCACGATGCTGATTGCGCAGCAAGCGCACCTGACGTCAATCGAGCTTGACAGTCGTGAAATCGATCTGGCGATCGTCGAGCAGGCCCTCCTTGCCGCTTTGCGCGGCGATCGCGTAAGTCACGAGCAAACAATTGAACGAATCCGCCAGGTTCACAGACTGGGCCTGGTCGTGGTCGAGCGGCTCGCCCGTGGCGGGACGATCTATTCCGACCTGCCCCGTGGGTCCGTTCGTCGAGCGCTTGAAGCATTGCGAAATGCAGCGATAATCGAGTCGCATGGCCGCGGCGACTGGCGTCTCACCAATCCCCTGTTTAGGCGCTACCTCCTCTCACTCTGAGGGTGTAGCGGGCCTGGGGCGACTGAGACAGTCGGTCGAGCGTAGCCGTTCTTCAGGCGCCGCTGAGTACTGCGGCCGGTTCACGGGCGGCGGGGTGGAGCCGGACCAGGTCCGGCCAGAGCTGGCTGGCGATCCTCAGCTGCAGCAGCGAGCTTCTGAGTACCGTCTCCCTCGCCGGATCCCAGGAGAACCCGTACATCTCACGGATCTCCTTCGGCAGGAAGCCGACCGAGCTCAGCTTGATCGCTTCGCTGACCGGAGTGAGCACGAGCTTCATCCAGCCGTCGAAGGGCGGGTCGAAGATGATCGCCTTCGAGCGGTCGCGGACCTCTTCCGAGATGTAGAGGCTGCCGTCGCTCAACCTGCCGCGCACGTACTCGCGCAGCTCTGGCTCGCTGGCCGGCATCGAGTCGGCCGGCATCCCGAGCAGCATGCCGATCTGGCGGTAGTCCGACCAGTAGGCCTCGCGCTCCTCCGGCTCGAGGCCGCCGAAGACCCGTTCCCGGTAGAGCAGGGCCGAGTCGGCGAGGGTGGCCAGGGTCCAGAGCATCAGTTCGGGGTCGGCCGCGGAGTACTTCGTGCCGGCCGGGATCGGGCCGTAGTCCTCCTTGACGGTTCCCTTCACGCGCTGGTGCATCGTCTGGATCTCCCCGCCGGTCCGCAGCGCCAGGTCACGGTCGCCGAAGTACATCCGGCTCATCCGCCGGTCGGTGCTCATCAGGCGTGTTCTCGGGTCATCGAAAAGGATCGAGTGGCGGCGGAAGCCGACCACCGCAAGCGGATCACAGGCCTGCATCAGCAGGGCCCGTACCCCGGAGAAGGCGATCAGCCGCTCGGAGTGGAGTTGCCGGACCATGCTGTCGGCGGGGAAATAGCCGTCGACTTCGCTGGCCACGGCCTCGCTGTCCTGACTGCGGCCGATGCCGAGTGGAGAAAGCAGGCCGAATACCCTGAGGGCCCCGTCCATGCTCAGACCGCCGCCCCAACCGATTCGCGAAGCGCTTCAGCCGCCTTGCGGCCCGAAACGAGCGCACCCTGGATCGACGGAGACTCGCGGTGGTCGCCGCAGACGAAGACCCCGGAGTCGAGCCGGGGCGGCAGGCCGCCGGCTTCGAAGCGGCCCGGGGGGACGTCCGGCAGCGCGTACTCGACGCGGCGGGTCGCCAGGTGGTTCCAGCGCTCGACCGTGTCCCGGCCGAACCAGCCGCCGAGCTGCGTCCTCACCGCTTCGAGGAGGTCCTCGCGGCAGGCTTCGTCACCGACCGCGCTGACCGAGACCAGCGAGCGGCCGCGCGGGGCATAGCCGTCGGCGACCGAACTGGGAATCGCCACCTCGTTGACCGGACCCTCGCCGGGCGGTGCCAGGACCAGCAGGCGGCCGTTCAGATCCGTTTCCGGCGCGTCGAAATAAACACAAGTCGTGTTCCGATTCGAAGTTGGCGGCTCGGTGCCGAGCAGGCGGCAGGTCTCGCGCTCTTCGGTGGCCATGACAACGGCCGCGGCGTCGGTCCAATCGCTGTCTTCGAGGCGGATGCCGTCGGGTCGGATCTCGGCGACCCTGTGTTCCAGGTGGACGGTGCCGGGCTTCAGTCGACCGGCAAGCTGTTCGGCCATCGCTCCCATGCCGCCTGAAGGCAGTGCGGCGGAGCCCGAAGCGAACCAGCGGAAGAAGATCTCCATCAGTCGGCTGGAAGTCCCGAGGTCGGGGTCGATGAATACGCCCCCGAAGAACGGCTGGAAGAAGCGTTCGATCACGCCCTTCGAGAAGCCCCGCTCCTCCAGGGCCTGGCGGGCCGGACGGTCGGGTCGGGCGAGGATCCGTCCCGGTTTGTGGGAGATCAGGTCCTGACGCATCCAGCCGAGGCGAAGCTTGTCGGCCAGTGTCCCGACCGGGGAGCCCAGCACGGCCGGGGTCGAGCGCGGCCGGCGCAGCGGGTCCGAGAACAGCTCGAAACCATCGTCCATCCTCACCATCGCGCCAGGCTCGAACTCGCCAAGGCCGAGAGCGTCGTAGTCGAAGGCGCGACGGGCCTCGGGGTAGGCGGTCAGCAGGACCTGGAAGCCGCGATCGAGCCTGAAGTCGCCCACGCTGTCGGTTCGCGCCCGGCCACCGACTCCGTCGGAGGCTTCGTAGACCGTTACTTCGTATCCCTGCTCCGCCAGTAACCCGGCGCAGCGGAGTCCGGCCAGACCGGCACCGACGATGGCGACCGGCCCGGCGCTCACTTCGCCTTCAGCGCGTCCTTCAGGCTCTCGGCGGCGCGGTCGCCGACCTTCTTGAAGACCAGGCCGAAGACCGGGTCGAGCACCTTGGCCAGACCGCTCGTGAGGATGTTGGCCTGATAGTTGACGATGCTCCCGGTCCCGTCGGCCTCGAAGGTCATCACGTCCTCGATGTCAGCCAGGCCGGTACCGCTCCTTAAAACGACCTTGCTCGGCCGCTCGATCTCGATCGTCTCGTAGGTCAGCGTGAGGTCCCGGCCGGCGAATCCGGTGACCACCTTGTACTTGGCCCCGGCCTCGTAGGGGTCGCCCTCGATCAGGTCCGATGACTTCGTATTCGCGTCCCATTCCGGGGCGTTGGAGAAGTCAGCGAGGAAGTTGAAGACCTCTTCGACGGACATCGGACTCTTGATCGTTGCTTTGTAAGTCGCCATGGCCGTCAATAATGACTGATCGGCCTTCCCGGTAACCGGATCTTCACCGCAGCCCGGAGTTTGAGCTCTACGGTGGTATCTCCGTCGAGTGCAACCGAAGGCTCCCGAAATCTCCGTAAACCGCGCCAACTCGTTTCCTCTCCTTCTAGCGAGTTCGGCGTACCGCGCATCCTCTGGATGCGTAACGGAACCCAAGCGGCAAGGGTCCTCCCGGATTTCGGCCCGGCACGGCGCGGCAGCCTGGTCCGGGGCCTGAAGGCCCCTCCGACCAGGCTGTCGTGAACTCGGCGGCCCTCCGGGTACCTTCCGGGCATCGGGCGGTCGCTACGATCGATCGGTGCACGCGAAGCCGGCAGGCCCACTGATCGCCGTGATCGCGGTCGCCGTTCCGCTGGTCATCCTCGGCAACGCGCTGATCGTGTTGCTGATCCCGTGGTTTGCCCATTTCCAGTACGCGCTTCCGGGCTTCCCAGACGATCCCTTCGGTCTGGCAGGAGGGGACCGCTCGGCTCTCGGGGCGACCGGGATTCGCTCGATCTGGCCGGTCGGGCCGGGAACGGATCTGCTGGTCGACGCCAGGTTGCCCGACGGCTCGGCCGCTTTCGGACCGGTCGAGATTCGTCACATGGGAGACGTGCGCGAACTGGTCCAGGCCTGTTTCGTTCTCTGGCTGATTTCGCTGGCTTCCGGTGCGGGCGCTGCGCTCAGGCTTCGAAGCACCGGGCGGGAGGCCGCCGTCGGTCGCGGGCTGCGGCTTGGCGCGACGGTCACGATCGCCGCGATGGCCCTGATCGGCACGGCGATGCTGGTCGCTTTCGAACCGGTCTTCGACGGCTTTCACGAGATCTTCTTCGAGCCCGGCACCTGGACTTTCGGCAATGACGAGACTCTGCGGCGCCTCTATCCAGACGCCTTCTGGGGCATCGCCTCCGGCCTGCTGGCCACGCTCGCCCTGGCTCAAGCCGCTCTGCTCTGGCTCAGGACCAGGTAGCCGCCTGGCTCTGCGACCGGACTCGCTGCTTCCGACCGCGGCGGCCCTTACTCTCCCGCGCCGTTGACCTCATCACCCTCCCCGATCGAAACCGGCCCGGCCCAGACCGGAAGCGAAACCGCCTATCCGGGCGCGGGCGCAGCCCTGCCCGAGTGGCCGGCTGGGCGTCCTCTGAGGGCCTGGCAGAAGCAGGCACTCGAAGTGTTGCATTCCCACGACCGCCCAAGCTTTCTGGCATCGGCGACACCGGCTGCCGGCAAGACGACCTTCGGCCTGAAGGTTGCCCACGAAATGCTGGTCAGCGGCCGGGTGCGCCGCGTCGTCGTGGTCGGGCCGACCACCCACATCTGCCGCCAGTGGGCCCTTGACGCCGCCCGCTACGGGATCGACCTCGAGCCGAACCGACCGAATGCCGACGGCCCGGAGACCTCCGACTTCCACGGCGTGGCGGTCACGTACCAGACCGTCGCCGCCGCCCCGGAGGCCCATCGCTCCGCGGCCATGCGCCCGACCCTGGTGATCGCCGACGAGCCGCACCACATGGGTGAACAGGCC
>JBBRVF010000105.1:0-5544 GCA_038247145.1 Solirubrobacterales bacterium
TGGCCTCCCCGCTGCGCATGGTCGGCATGGCGCTTGGCATGGGCCAGCGGGCGATCGCGGCGGGAAATCGGCTGTTCGAGGTCCTCGACCGCGATCCCGAGATCACCTCACCGGATGGCGCACCCCCCCTTCCCGCCGGAGACGGCCGCGTTCGTCTGGAGGGAGTCTCGCTGCGTTACTCGGCAGAGACTCCCGAGGCGCTCCGGAAGATCGACCTGACCGTCGAGGGCGGCTCCCGGGTGGCCCTGGTTGGCGCCTCCGGCTCGGGCAAGACCAGCCTCGTATCGCTGATCGCAAGGCTCTACGACCCGAGCGAGGGCTTGATCTCGATCGACGGCGCGGACCTGAAGACGATCGATGTCAACTCGCTTCGAAGTGAGACCGCCTACGTATCCGAAGACAGCTTCCTCTTCGGAGATAGCGTCGCAGCAAACATCGCCTACGCAAGGGCCGACGCCTCGATCGAGGAGGTCGAGAGGGCGGCGAAGCTGGCCCAGGCCCACGACTTCATCCGTGACCTTCCCGACGGATACGAGACTGTGGTCGGAGAGCGTGGCCTGACCCTCTCCGGCGGCCAGCGCCAGCGGGTTGCGATCGCCAGGGCGATCCTGGCCGATCCGAGGGTGCTGATCCTCGACGACGCGACCTCTTCGCTCGATGCGACGACCGAGCGCAAGATCCGCGCCGGCCTCGACCAGGCGATGCAGGGCCGAACGACCTTCGTGATCGGTCACCGGCTGTCGACGATCTCGCTGGCCGACCGAATCGTGCTGATGGAGGACGGCGGCATCGCCGACGCCGGAAGCCACGAAGACCTGCTGCAGCGCTCTGAGCTCTACCGGCAGCTGATCACCGCCGAAGAACCGGAACAGATTTTCATCGACGAAGAGGTCGAGGTGCTCTCGTGAGCAGCAAAGTCGGCACTGCCCCCCGCAGGCTCGAGCGCTTTCGCGGCGACCGGGACCGGGCCCGAAAGATTCGCTGGGTGCTCGGCCTGCTGAAGCCCTATCGCCCCCGGATAGCGCTGATGGCTGTCGCGGTGATCCTTGCCAGCGCAGCATCGCTGGCTCCCCCATTCCTCGCCGGTCAGGTGATCGACGCCGGCATACTGGCCGGGGATACGCAGGCACTCACCCGGATCGTCGTCGCTTTCCTCGCGGTGACCGTCGTCTACGCCCTGACCAGCTACCTCCAGACCTATCTGGTCGGCTGGGTCGGAATCCGGGTGCTGCAGGACCTGCGCGAAGAGGTCTTCAAACACATCCAGCGGATGTCGGTGGGCTTCTTCACCCGGAACCGGCCCGGCACCCTGATCTCCCGCATGACCAACGACATCGAGGCGCTGAACCAGCTGATCAGTCAGGGCATTGTCACTCTGTTCTCGAACATGCTGACCCTGGTCGGCGTGGTCGTGATCATGCTGCTGCTCGACTGGCGCCTGGCCCTGATCACCTTCACCGTCTTGCCGCTGCTGCTGGTCACCAGCATCGTCTTCCGGACCTATTCGAGCGGTGTCTTCCGTGTGACCCGTGAGCGCATCGCGGCGATCACCGCTCACCTCCAGGAGACGATCAGCGGGGTAAGGGTGGTCCGGAGCTTCGGCCAGGAGCAGCGCCATATGGAGCGTATGGACGAGCTCAACGAAGCCAACCGCGAGGCGAACATGAAGACGGTCTACCTGAACGCCTCCTACTTCCCGGCGACCGAACTGCTGACCGCGCTCGGTACCGCGGCCATCCTGCTGTTTGGCGGCTATCAGGCAATCAATGGAAACATCATGATCGGCGTCGTCGTCTCGTTCATCGGCTACCTGCAGCTGTTTTTCGACCCGATCCAGCAGCTTGCCCAGCTATACGCGACCTACCAGCAGGGGATGGCCGCGCTAGACAAGATATTCGGCCTGCTCGACACCACGGCGGAGATCGTTGACAGCCCCGAGGCGATCGATCCCGGCCGGCTGGAGGGCAAGATCCGCTTCGACGGCGTCTCTTTCAGCTACGACGCGGAGGCTCGCGGCTCGGCTTCGGCCGGACCGGACGACCGCTGGGCCGTCGGCGGCATCGACCTCGAGATCCCGCCTGGCGAGACGGTGGCGCTGGTCGGCAGCACCGGAGCCGGCAAGTCGACGCTTGCCAAGCTGATCACCCGTTTCCACGACCCCCAGCTCGGCACGGTCCTGATCGACGACCGGCCACTGCCCGACTACCGCCAACGGCCACTTCGAAGTCAGATGGGAATCGTGCCGCAGGAGGGCTTTCTCTTCTCGGGCACGATCGCCGAGAACATCGCTTTCGCCCGCCCGGACGCGTCGATCGAAGAGATTGCCTCCGCGGCCCGCTCGGTCGGCGCCGACCCGTTCATTGCAAGGCTGCCCGACGGGCTCGAGACGCAGGTCGGCGAGCGGGGGATCCAGCTTTCCTCCGGCCAGCGGCAACTGGTCGCTTTCGCCCGGGTGATCCTGGCCGAACCGCGGATCCTGATCCTCGACGAAGCCACATCCTCGGTCGACACCCGGACGGAGCGCACGATCGAGGCAGCCCTGGACCGGCTTCTCCGCGGTCGTACAGCGGTGGTGATCGCCCACCGGCTCTCGACGATCAGGCGCGCCGACCGGATCGTGGTGCTGGACCACGGCAGGATCGCCGAAAGCGGCAGCCACGAAGAGTTGATGGAGGCCGGAGGTCTCTACAGCAAGCTCTACGCCGCCTGGACCGGCTGAGGGGCCGGGCTCAGCCCGGGCTGATGCCGCCGCTCGAACCGCCCGTTCCGCCGCCAGAGTCGGGCGGATTGGGAGTCACTCCGCCGCCGGTGGGCGGTTCAGTCGGCGCCGGTGCCGGCTCGGGGGCGGGTGCGGGAGCGGGCTCGGGCTCGGGGGCAGGTGCCGGCTCGACGGTCCCGCCGTCGGTACCGGTTCCGCCGTCGCTGTCCGGGCCGGTGGAGATCGGCGCCGCCGGATCCTCGGCGCAGTCGGTGAAGCCGTAAGCGGTGGCGGCCGCCTGGAACTCTGCGAGGGCAGTGGTCGGATCCGAGCCTGTCGGATCGCCGAGCGCGGTCGCCGCGGCGATCACATCACTCGGCGGATCGCCGTCGCTCGGGGCTCCAAGCCCGTCGAGCCTTTCGGCTACCCCGGCATAAAGATCGGCGATCTGGGTGGTCTGCACGCTGGCGTCGGTGGTCTCGATCGACTGGATGGTGCCGATGGCGGCGTTCACTTCGGCGCAGATTCCGTCGCCGGCGCTGATCAGTTCGGACTGGGTCAGTGAGGTGCTCGCCGGTTCTTCGACCGGCGCGGGTGCAGAAGCTTCTTCGTCGCCTCCGCCACAGGCAGCAAGACCGACCGGTGCGAGCAGCATCAGGGCCAGCAGCAGCACCTTTCTGACAGGACCGAGCATGAGTTCAAAGTAACACAGGCACCGGTCGTTTCCGCGCCGCGCAGCGATGCCGGTGCAGCATCGAAAGGGCCGCAGCGTTATCCTTCCAGACTGCCGCTGCGGGATAGAATAATGGTAATTCGTGCGGTTCTGGTCCGTGAAATCGGGGTTCGAGTCCCTGTCCCGCAGCCTTTTCAGCCGTCGAAACCCAGTGCTGCCTTCAGTTCTTCCTCGTGGTCGGGGTCGAGCACGGCGAGGATGTCGTCGCCGACTTTCAGTACGGACTCCGCATCGGGTACGAAGCCGGTGCCATCCCGCAGGATGGTGATCAGCAGGGTCCGGTCCGGGGTCTGGATGTCGGCGATGCGACTGCCGGCGACCGGCGAGTCCTCACCGACCCGCAGTTCGATGATCTCGATCTTTTCGCTTTCCAGATCGAGTAGCCGCACAAGTTTGTGATGAGGAACCTCGTGCTCGATCAGCTTCAGGATCAAGCCGGTGGCCGAGACCACGGGGCTGATTCCGAGCAGGTCGAAGTGGGCGCGATTTCGGGGGTTGTTGACCCGGGCGATGATCCTCTCGACCGAGTACTTTTCCTTCGCGACCTGACAGATCAGGATGTTGTCTTCGTCGTCGCCGGTGACCGCGATCACCATGTCGGCCCGTTCGATCCCGGCTCTCTCCAGAACCCAGAGTTCCGAGGCGTCGCCGTACTGGACCCGGTGCTCGAACTCCTGCTCGACCGACATGTAGAGCGACCTCGAACTCTCGATCAGCGTGACCTCGTGCCCCTGGTCCTCCAGTTCCCTGACCAGGTTGACTCCGACTTTCCCGGCGCCAACGACGATCAGGTACATGGTCAGCCCTCCCCGTCCCGGTCGGCTCCGGTCAGGCTTTGCTCGAGCATCTCGATCGCCACCCGGGTCGGACAGACGACCTCCATGCCGCGCTCCCGGTAGAAAGCCGCCCTGGCCGGGTCGAGAATTCGCGCCACGACTTTGTCTACTTCATACCTCTGCCTCGCGATCTGGGCGATCACGATGTTCGTATTGTCGCCGTTGGTTGCGGCGACGAAGGCATCGGCCCGCTCGATTCCGGCGGTTTCCAGGGCCTTGGTCTCGAGCGCGGCACCGACCGTGAAGATGCCTCCGTGGTCTTCCCATTCCTCTTCCAGCCCGACGCCGAGCTTCGCATGCGCCTCCGGATCCTGATCGAGACAGGAAACCGTATGGCCTTCGCCGAGCATCTTGCGGGCGAGACTGGATCCGACCCTGCCGCAGCCGACGATGAGAACGAACATTTTCGGCATCTTACGCTTCGGCGCCAGGCGGGGCGGTCAGCAGAACCTGGCACTTTGCCCGCTTGAGCACGTAGGCGGTGACCGGCCCCACCTCCTCCGGTCTGACCTCGCCGATTCCCCCCAGCTTCGCCCCGCCGCGGATCGGATTCGGAGGCTCCGCGCCGAGCACGATCGCATCGGCCTCGAGTTCTTCGGCGGCAAAGACTATCCCGGAACCGGTCCGGCGGACTCTGCGGATTTCGGTGCCTACCGTCACGCCGGAGTACTCCTCAGCGATCAGTGCCGCCCGCTCGACCACTCTTCTCGCCGTTTCCTCAACGCCGTCCGGCAACGGGTCGTGTAGCCCCAGCGAAAGCGGGACCTCGATCGCGTAGAGCACGACCAGTTCAGCCCCTCCCCCGCTTCCGCCGGCCCGCGGATCCACCGCCAGCAGACCCGCCGTGCTGACGATGTCTTCGTCCAGCGAAGTACCGAATACCGGCACCAGGATCCGGCTCAGGCCCTGCTTCAGATGAGGCCTGGTCAACGAGCGCGGGTCCACGGTCACGTGGCGGTTCATGCCGACCTCTTCGAAGACCAGGCGGTAAACCGCGTATCCGACGATTCCGAACAGCAGCCAGGCACCGCCGACCCAACGGGCGGAATCGTGGTAGATCAGAACCGAAAGCAGCGCCAGGGAGCCGAGGACGGCGCCGGCGACGGCCGGCAGGGGCAGCGAGCCGGAGCGGAACGGAATCGAGAAGGGAATCGAGAATGGCCGGTCATGATCGGGCCGGGTGAAGCGCAGTCTGATCACCGAGAGGTGGGCGATCGTGATCGCCAGCGTGGCGCCGAAGGCGTAGAGGCCGGCGAGCATCTCGATCTCGCCGAACA
>JBBRVF010000106.1:0-5512 GCA_038247145.1 Solirubrobacterales bacterium
ACCCGTCCGTTGTCGACGTCGAGGCAGGGGATCACCCGTTTCAGGTCGCTCATCAGGATCCGTCTCCGGTCAGAACTTCCAACGCTTCGGAAACGGTGAATCTGCCTTCGTACAGAGCGCGGCCGACGATCACGCCTTCGACGTTGTCCGCCGGGACGCGGGCGATCTGGCGCAGATGCTCAAGGGTGCCGACGCCGCCGGAGGCGACCACCGAAGCGTCGGTGGCGGCCGCGACCCGCTCCAGTTCGGGCAGGTTCGGCCCTTCCATCGTGCCGTCAACTTCGATCGGGGTGAAGAGGAATCGGACCACACCCCGGCGGGTCAGGTCGGCCACGGCGTCGGCCACGTCCACCCCGCTGCTCTCCGTCCAGCCGGCCAGCGAAACCTGTCCGCCGCGCGCATCGACTGAGACGACTACCTCTTCTGCACCTCGTCCGGCGAGGATGTCGGCCAGGAACTCGGGGTCTCGAAGGGCTGCCGTGCCGACCACCACACGCGCGGCACCTGCTTCGAGTACGGCCTCGACCGACGCATAGTCCCTGAGGCCGCCTCCGACCTCGATCGGACAGTCCACCGCAGCCGAGATTCCTTCGATGGCCTCGAGGTTCTCGGGCTTGCCGGCTTTGGCGCCGTCGAGATCGACAACATGCAGCCACTCGGCGCCGCCGTCCGCCCACCTTCGGGCAGCGTCGGCCGGCGAGTCGTAGTAGACGGTCTCACGCTCGTAGTCGCCCTGCATCAGACGCACCGCCTTGCCGCCGAGGATGTCGATCGCCGGGTAGAGGATCAAGATTGAGCCTCCCGGCAGATGCCGACGAAGTTCTCCAGCAGGCGCAGTCCGGAGGAACTCGACTTCTCAGGATGGAACTGGACTCCGTAGATGTCGTCGTGACCGGCGACACAGGCGAAGTCACCGCCATAGGAGGCGGTGCCGATCAGCTCGTCAGCGGTGGGTTCGACCACGAAGGAATGGACGAAGTAGAAGGGCTCGCCGGGACGCAGACCGTCGGTCAGCCGCGAGGGCCGGGCCCAGGTGACTGCCGCCCAGCCGATGTGGGGGATTTTGCGACCGCCTGCCGGTATCTCCAGCACTTGGCCTTCGAGCAGTCCTATGCCGTCGGCACCTCCGAGCTCGGTGCTGGACTCGAAAAGCAGCTGCAGGCCGAGGCAGATCCCGAGGATCGGCTGACCCCGGTCGGCGGCGGCCGTGAGGGCCTCATCGAGACCAAGCTCACGGATACGCGACATCGCTTTCGGAAAGGCTCCCACCCCGGGAAGCACGACGCCATCGGCTGCTTCGATCCGGTTGTGGTCGGCGGTGACCTCGCAGCCGGCCCCGGCCCGCTCGAAGCCCTTGTCCACCGAGCGCAGGTTGCCCATCCCGTAATCGAGGACGGCCAGCGAAACTGCCGCGCTCAACTGCTCAGCGTTCCCTTGGTACTGGGCACGCCCTTCTCGTCAGGGTCGATCGACACGGCGACCCTGAGCGCGCGGGCAAATGCCTTGAAACAGGCTTCGATCAGGTGGTGCACGTTGCTGCCGTACATGACTTCGACATGCAGGGTCATCTTCGATCCGTTGGCCACGGCCCGGAAGAACTCCTCGGTGAGCTCCGTCTCGTAGCTGGAAATCGTGGTGGTCGGAATTTCGCCGCGGAAAACCGAGAGCGGGCGGCCTGAGATGTCGAGGGCGCAGCTCGCGGCTGCCTCGTCCATCGGCACGACCGCCGATCCGTAGCGACGGATTCCGTAGCGGTCACCGAGAGCCTGATCGATGGCCTGGCCGATCACGATGCCGACATCCTCGACCGTGTGGTGGGAGCCGGTCTCGAGATCGCCGTCGGCCTTTACCGCCAATCCGATGCTGGCGTGGCGCGAGAGCAGGTCGAGCATGTGGTCGAAGAATCCGACGCCGGTAGTGACCAGCGAATCGCCGCCGTCGAGGTCGACGGTCACTTCGATCCGGGTCTCCCCCGTGTTTCTCTCAACTGTCGCTGTTCTGCTCACGTTCTTTTCTCGCAATCGCCGAAAGTCCATGCACCGGCAGCCCTTCGGCCTTCGCCAGTGCGTTCAGTGGTTCCGCCAGAAGATCGACGGAATGCGGGGTCAAGCTTACCCGCGCCGTGCTGCGCCGGAAGGTGGCCGGGGAAACCGGGCCGAAACTTTTGCCGGTGCCGTCGGTCGGCAGGATGTGGTTCGAGCCGGCGATGTAGTCGCCGAAGGCGGTAGCGGCCTCGGGACCTGCGAAAACGCAGCCGGCGGTCCGGACGTCGTCGGCCAGCGCGACGCTGGCTTCGTCCATCAACTGGAGGTGCTCGGGCGCGATCTCGTTGACCAGTTCGACAGCCGCATCGGACGACGGGGCCTCGATCAGCGCGAGCCTGCAGTCGTTGACCGAAGGCTGCGCCACAGCGACCTGATCAACCGCGTCCTCCAGTGCTTCGAGATCTCCCCCGTTGATCGCGATTGCGACGAGCGGGCTCTCCTCGCCGTGCTCGGCCTGGGCACACAGATCCAGCGCAACCAGATCCAGGTCCGTTTCCCGGTCGAAAACGACGGTCAGGTCCGAAGGCCCGGCCAGCGAGTCGATCGCTACCTCTCCGAAGACCGCTTTCTTGGCTGCCTGGACCCAGGCGTTGCCCGGTCCGGCGATCACGTCCACCGGACGGATCGACTCTGTGCCACGGGCAAGGGCGAAGATCGCCTGGGCCCCGCCGACGGCGTAGATCTCGTCTACCCCGCAGAGTGCGGCTGCGGCCAGGGTCACAGGATTGATCCGGCCGTCCCGGCCCGGAGGTGAAACGACGACGACCCTCGAGACACCCGCGACCCTTGCCGGAACGCAGGCCATGATCAGCGAAGACGGATATGACGCTCGACCGCCCGGTGCGTATACCCCGGCGGATTCGACCGCAATCTGGCCTACGACTACGGTCTGGCCCTGCGGAAGCTCGACGGTCTGCTGCCGTCCAAGTTGCGCCTCGGCGACCAGGCCGACGTTCTCGATCGCCGTTTCGAGCGCTCCGCGTACCTCCGGATCGAGAGCCCTGAGCGCCGCGGTGGCATCTTCAAGCGGAACCGACAGTCGCAGCTCCGCCGCTTCGGTCGCGTCGAACTTCGAGGTCAGCTCGAGCAGAGCCGCATCGCCGCGATCAGCCACGGCGCGTTCGATCGAAGCGATGTCAATCTGCTCCGCCTCACCGGCGAACCACTCGCGCGCGGTTTCGGCGAGTTGCTGCGGCGCCGTCCACTGAAGACGACGGAACTTCACCCTGCTGCCTCCCGCAGACGCGAGGTCAGCGAGGCGATCTCCTCCGAGCGCAGCCGGTAGGAGACCTGATTGGCGACAAGGCGGGCGGTGCAGGTCACGATCTGCTCGCGCTCCTCGAGGTCGTTTTCGACCAGGGTGCGGCCGGTGGCGACCAGGTCCACGATTCCGTCGGCCAGACCGACCAGCGGCGCGAGCTCGATCGAACCCTTGACTTCGACCACCTCGACCTGTTGTCCCCTGCCCTCGAAATACTCTTCGGCGATTCGCGGGTACTTGGTCGCGATTCTCATCATGCCCAGCCGACGCTGGTGTTCGCTGGGCCCGGCATCGCCCTTGCGGGTAGCCAACACCATGCGGCAGAGGCCGACGCCAAGGTCAAGCAGCTCGAATACCCGGCGGTCCTCCTGCTCGAGCAGAACGTCCTTGCCGGTGATCCCGAGGTCCGCAGCGCCGGCTTCGACATAGGTCGGCACGTCGTAGGGGCGCATCGTGACGAGGATCACCTCGCCTCCGTCGAATACGAGCGAGCGGGAATCGCTCCTGACTCCCGAGGTCTCTATCCCGATCCGGTCCAGCAGGTCGAGCACCTCTTCCATCAGCGCGCCCCGCGGCACGGCGAGCTTCAGTGGGCCGCCTGGTTTCGACAGCGAGTCAAGCATCGGATCCGCTCCCGGAATCGGCTGACGCGCCGGCTTCCCGCTCGAGTTGCGCCTTGTGGATCCCCTCGAGGTAGAGGCTGAAGCCGGCGGCCGGCTGCTGGACCCCGAAGCTCTCCATCAGCTCGTCGTAGCGACCGCCGCCACCGATCGCCTCGCCAACCGACGGATCGTAAACCTCCAGTATCGGTCCGTTGTAGTAGCCGAGATCGCGAAGCATCCCCGTGTCGAGCTGGATTCGCCCGCCGACCGAACGCGCGGAAATCGCCTGACAGGTTGCCTCCAGCCGGTCGAGAACGCCTTCGAAGCGATCGGCGGCCCGGCCGCGGGCCGAGACGAGCAGATCCGGTCCACCGCGCTTCTGAATCAGATCGAGCATCGTCTCGATCTGCCCGGATTCGAACTCACCGCAGTCCTGCAGCTCCGCCCCGAGCCCGACCATGTCGTGTCCGGACAGTCGGCGGGACGAACTCTCGACGATCTCCTCACTGCCCCCGAAGTCACGGACCAGGGCGGCCCACAGGTCGGCGTCGCCGAGACCGATCACCGCTTCGCCGAGTCCGACCGCATCCAGCGATCGGGCCAGAATTTCAACCACCTCGGCGATACAGTCGGAGCCATCGACCCCGATCAACTCGATGCCGGCCTGGCCGAACTCGCGCAGCCTGGCCCGCTGGGGGGTTACCGCCCGGTAAGAGTTGGCGACGTAGCTGAGCCGCCACGGCGGTTCAACTTCCCCGAAGCGGGTGGCGACCAGCCGGGCGATCGGAATCGTCATGTCGGTCCTCAGGGCGAGCAGCTCGCCACGGTCGTCGAAGAAGCGGTAGGCATCTCCGGCCGAACCTTCGTCTCCGCGGCCCACCACGTCGGCATATTCGATCGTCGGCGTGCGGACCTCGCCGTAACCGAAGCTCTCGAAGACTCCGAGCAGCGAGTCCTGCACCCGACGAAGCTCGCGCATTTCGTCGGGAAGAACGTCTCTGGTTCCTGGTGGGATCGGGTGGATCATCCGCATCCCTCAGTCGTCGACGCGCTCGATGTGAGCGCCGAGTGACTTGAGCCGCGTGTCGATGTCTTCGTAGCCACGGTCGATCTGTCGGATGTTGCCGATCTGGGAGGTTCCTTCGGCGGCGAGTGCGGCGATCAGCATCGCCATCCCGGCCCGGATGTCGGGGCTGTCCACCCGCTCTCCGTGGAGCTGCGCAGGGCCGCTGACGATCGCCCGGTGGGGATCGCAGAGCGTGATCCTGGCCCCCATCGCGACCAGCTTGTCGACAAAGAAGAGGCGGTTCTCGAACATCTTCTCGAAGATCAGGATCTCGCCTTCGGCCTGGGTGGCGAGGGCCAGGGCGATCGAGGTCAGATCTGCCGGGAAGGCCGGCCACGGGCCGTCTTCGATCTTCGGGATGGCACCGCCGACATCGGCCTGAACCCTCAGGTTCTGCGCCGGCGGCACGATCACGTCCCGGCCTTCGATAACCGACTGGAACCCGAGCCGACGGAACTGGCGCCGGATCATGATCAGGTCAAGCGGCTCGACGTCGTGGATGCGCAACTCGCCGCCGGTCGCGGCTGCCAGCGCCATG
>JBBRVF010000107.1:0-5504 GCA_038247145.1 Solirubrobacterales bacterium
TCGGTTCCGGCAGCGCGCATCGGCAGCGCGACGTTGTCGAGCACGGTCAGGTGGGGAAGCAGGCGCGGCTCCTGAAAGACCATTGCGATCCGGCGACGATGGGCCGCCACGCCGTTCAGGCTCTGCCGGTCCAGTTCGATCGATCCCGCGGCCGGCGTTTCCAGTCCGGCGATTGTTCGCAGCAGGGTGGTTTTGCCTGCACCGGAGGGCCCGGCCACCACCAGCCTGCTTCCGGCCGCCGCCGACAGGTCGATTCGTTTCAGTACCGGATCGCCACCCCCGGGCGAGACGGTCAGACCGCGGATCTCCAGCGCTGCGCTCAAAGCGGGTTCCTCTGAGAGCGGACCGCCCAGGCCAGTACGGCCATCGCCGGGAGGATGAAGAGCAGCCCCAGGGCGGCGGCGACCTGAGGATCGGTGCGGATGAACGGCAGCATCACTACCGGAAGCGTCGCCCGGCCCCCGCCGACGGCCAGTGAAGGCCCGTACTGGCTCCAGGAGACCAGAAAGCTGAGCAGGCCGGCAGTGGCCAGGGCCGGCCGGTTGGATGGCAGGCCGACCCAGGCGAGCCGCCGGAGCCGCGAGAGGCCGGCAAGGTCGGCCATCTCCTCGAGCTCACGCAGGCGGCTGCCGAATCCGAAGGTGAGAATGACGATCACATAGGGCAGGGCGAGCACAGTATGGGCCAGCACCAGCCCGGTGACTGTGCCGTCGAGGCCGAGCCTGATGAACCACTCGGTCAGGCCGAAGCCGGCCAGGTACGGTGGCATCAGCAGCGGCAGGGCGATCAGCAGGACCACCACCGGACTGCGGTTGATCCCGCTCGTGGCCAGTGCCCGGGCCGCCGGCCAGGCCAGTAACAGGCAGAGCATGGTGGTCGCCGTGGCGACGAGCAGCGAGTCAAGACCCGCCGCTGTGGCCCCGGCGGAGGAAAAGGCGATCTCGAAGCCGCGCAGGCCGAACTCCTGGGGCAGGACGGACGGTGCCCTCCAGCTGTCGGCGAAGGACTGGAGTACCAGCGACAGTCCAGGCAGCACGATCAGCAGCCCGACTGCCAGCCATCCGGCCGCTTTCCACAGGCGCTCAGCCACCTTCGACATCCCTCGCGAAGCGGACCGAGACCGCGGCAAGCGCCACCGCGATCGCCCCGGCGACCAGCAGCGCCGCCGCCGCCTCGCTTTCGCCCGAGATCAGGTCACCGCGGGTTGCTTCGAAGGCCCAGCCGGCCAGGGTCTGCGGATAGTTCGGCCCGACCGCAAGCGGCACTTCGAAAGAGCCGATCGTGAAAGCGGCGACGATCAGCGATCCGAGAAGCAGCGGGGCCCGCAGAGCCGGCCAGATCACCCAGGCGAAGACCTGCCGCCGGTCGGCGCCGAGCACCCGCGCGACTTCCTCTCGCTGCTTCACCGACCTGCCCAGCGAAGCGAGCAGCAGCAGGGCGATGAACGGCACCTCCTTGAAGACGTAGACCAGGATCACCCCGGATCCGCCAGGGTCGCGGACCGGGTCGATCGGCAGCCCGCCCAGTACCCGGTCGGCAATGCCGCCGGGCGCCAGCCAGAGCACGGCGATGGTCGCGACCAGCAGATGCGGCACCGGCACCGGCGACGCTCCCGAGATCTTCGCGATCAGCCCGCGGTCCCTGAGCGTCAGTGCGAGCAGGAGCGCCAGCAGCGCCGAGATCACGGTTGCGATCAGGGCGACCTTCAAGGTGAAGCCGAGCGCATCGATGAACGACGGATCGGCGAAGATCCCGCTCCAGGCATCGAGAGTCAATTCGCCCGAGCTGTCGCCCAGTGGAATCAAGCTGACCCGCAATGCTCCGAGCATCGCCCCGCCGAAGAGCAGCAGCAGGACCGCCAGCGCCGGCAGCAGGCCGGGTTGGCGCCAGGTAGAGGACCTGCCTCCCGGAGCGTTCAGCCGCCGGACAGGATCTCGCGCTTCCAACGTTCCTCCAGCGGCGCGACCCGGTCGGCCGGCAGCTCCACGCTGGTTTCGCCGAAGTCTTCGAGCAGGTAAGGACTTTCGGTCGCTTCGATGAACAGGTCGCGCTGCCGCTGGTTCAGCCGGCCCGGGTCGAGCACGCTCGGGATGCCGAGGCCTTCAGGGTCTGCCTTGATCGCCTGGAGTTCGGGGCTGAGCAGCAGGTCGGCCACTACCTGGGCGCCTTCGGGACTCGAGGCATCGGCCGGGATCGTCACGTAAGAGGTATTGACCAGAGCCCCACCTTCGAGCAGGAGCGGCCTGGTCGATTCGGGGAACTGCCCCTTGTCTACCGCGGTCGAGATGAAGTTGGGGTTGAACGACATCGCGAAGTCGACCTGGCCGTTGGCGAACAGCTCGTTCAGCTCGGCCTCGCTTGCCGGGAACCTCTCGCCTTCGCTCCACATCAGCGGCTTCAGTTCGGTCAGGTACTCGAAGGCACGATCCTCCCCCAGCTCAGCGACCACCTGCTTCACGAACGTGGTTCCGGTGAAGTCGGGTGGGGCCGGGTAGGTGAAGCGACCGGGATTCTCACGGACCCAGTCGAGAAGCCCTTCGAAGTCGGCAGGCGGGTCCGGCACGGCGGAGGGGTCGACCGCGTAGACGAATGCCGCCCGGCTCCAGGGAGCCTCCTGGCCGTCGATCGGCACCCCGAGATCGAGCTTGATCGACGGGTCTTCGAAGTCGACCAGTTCCGAGTTGGGCAGGTCTTCGGACCAGTCCTCCAGCCATAGCCCGGCCTCCTTGCCGCCGGCAAAGTTCTCACCGTTTATCCAGATCAGGTCGACCCGTCCGCCGTCGCTCTCCCCGGCCCGCTTCTGGGCTGTGACCCGCTGGACGGCTTCGGCGGTATCGGCGATCGGCACCCGGATCAGATCCACTCCCTCGCGGGCGGCGGCCGGTACCACCTGCTCATCGACGTACTCGTTCACCCGGGCGTCGCCGCCGAACATCCACCACCTCACCGTCTGACCGCGAGCCTGCTCGCGGACCTGGCTGAAGCTCTGAGGTGATGCCGCCGGCGCGCTCTGCTCGCCGCCGCAGCCGGCCAGCAGGGCGCTGATAGCGATAGTTGCTGCTACGGCCGACAAGGCCGTCGCAAGTCGTTTTGGGGTCTGTGAAGGCTTGTCGATCATGATCATTCGACCGGTTCCGACCGGCGACGGTTCAGCATCGGTCCCGATCCCTGCGTCTGATCATGACCGGACGGCGAGCAGACAGAGTGCCGGGTAGCCGCGGAAGTTCCGTCGGCGAGCGATCTCGGTGAAGCCTCCGCGTTCGAGATCGGCGGCGGGGTCGAGCGGCCGGAGGCCGAGCAGCCTCGACGGGTAGCGATCGGCAGCCCACCGGATCGGTGCGGTCAGCAGTCTGGCCGGTATCGACAGCGGCGGCGAGATCGTGATCGTGGCCAGCCTGCCGCCGGGCTTCAGAACACGGGCTGCCTCGCCGATCACCCTCCGCCGCGTATGCGGATCGAGCACATGGAGCAGATAGGACGCGGTCACGATGTCGAAGCTTTCGTCGGCAAAGGGAATCGCTTCCCCGCCTGCCTCGTCCAGGCGCCAGTTCTCCGGCAGCGAACCGGCCTGGCGCAGCATGTTCCGGCAGGGATCGATCCCGATCGCCTCGTCGGGACGGTCGGGACGCCGTGAGAGCGAAGCGAGCAGCTCGGCCGTGCCGGTGCCGACATCGAGCAGCCGCTCGCCCGGCCTCGCGGCGACCAGGTCGAGGGCGGCGCTCAGAGAGGACCGCTCGAGCCAGGCCTGGCGGGGATAGGCCGGCGCGAGACGGTCCCAGTCGATCTCGAGGAGCGACGAGTTTTCGTCCCGATCGCCGGCAGGCTCGCTCAAGCCGGTCTGACGCCGACCAGCAGGGCCATCTCCAGCCACTTCCAGTGGCAGTCGACATCTACGAATCCTGCTTCGCCGAGCCAGGCGAGTTGTGAGTGCACGTCGGTCGTGCGGTCGGAGGGGTCTTCGTTTTCGATCGGCTCTCCTATCGCTTCGAAGAACGCCAGGTGCAGCTTCTCGCTGGGCGAGGCGACATGCTCCAGGTTGGCGAAAACACCTCCGGCCTCAAGCAGCTCGAAGACTTCCCGGTAGAGGGCCTGCTTGCGCTCATGCTCGAGGTGGTGGATGGCAAAGGAAGAGACCACTGCGCCGAAAGTTCCGAGGTCGGGCAGCGGCTCGGCCATGTCGTGGCGGATCAGTTCGATGTCGTCGCGATCCTCGAAGCGTTCGCGGGCCCGCTCCAGCATCACTTCCGAATCGTCGAGCGCCACTCCCTTCGCGAGCGGCCTGTCCGCTTTCACCAGGTTGAGAAGCCGACCGTCGCCGGTACCGAGGTCGAGAATGCTGCCCGTTTCCAGCGGCAGGTGTTCGAGCAACACCCGCTCGCCTTCGGTCCGGTGAGGGAACTCGTCCTGCTGCTCCAGATAACGCAGCGCCACTTCGGCATCGGCCCATTCTCCTGCTGGCATCGGCTGAATCTAGCAGTCGCCGTCCTGCTCGCCGAGGTGCTTCTCGAGATAGAGGATTTCGGAGTTCCTGTGGCGGCGCCGTTGGTACTCGGAGTAACCGAGCCGGGCGTAGAAACGGAGGTTCTCGGTCATCTTCTCGTGAGTGAACAGTCTGATCGAGCCGGCGCCGGCTCGAATCGCTTCGGATTCGGCCAGCGCGAGCAGTCTCCTCCCGATCCCTCGTCCCTGGACCTCCGGTCGTACAGCGACGTTGTCGACGAAGAAGCCGTTTTTCCCATACGCCAGCACGATCAGTCCGACCGTCTCACCACTCACCTCGGCGACGATCACCCGGTTGTCTTCAATCACCTTCGAGTAGTCGTCGCCCATCGGTCGCGGAGGTTCTCCGATGCGCTCGATGTAATGCCGATATGCCTGGTCGACCAGCTTCGCCAGCGGTTCTGCATCTGACCCGGCCGCATCGCGAAATCGCGGCGAATCGAGAGTGCCGCAACCGAGCCGCTCCCGGCGGCGTTCGAGCAGTCGGCGCTCGGCACCCGACCGCACCAGCGCGAGCGCCCGGTCGTAGGCCGAACGGGCCTCGTCGATCCGGCCGACGGTTTCAAGCAGCTTCGCCCGGGTCGAGTGAAGGTAGTGGTAGTTCTCCAGATCGAGGGCTTCGGTGAGCTCAAGGGCGGTCTCGACGTCGCCGCCCTCAGCCGTCGCGACCGCGCGATTGAGTTCGACCACAGGTGACCCGGTCAGCCTCGAGAGCTGTTCGTAGAGTGCGGCGATCCGGTCCCAGTCGGGGGACTCCTCGATATGGAGAACCGCCAGCATGGCCTGGACCACATAAGGCCCATCACCCCCCAGAGCCAGCGCCGACTCGAGGCATCGGCGACCCTGCTCGATCTGGTTGTCAACCCATAGCGACCGGTCCTGATCGGCGAGCAGAATCAGATCGCCCGAATCCGGGGCGAAGCGGGCCTCGCGGCGACCGTCATTGACCAGCATCATCGCCAGCAGCCCGCGGACCTCCGCCTGTTCCGGCATCAGGCCGCTCA
>JBBRVF010000108.1:0-5494 GCA_038247145.1 Solirubrobacterales bacterium
GCGGCGAGCAGGCCGACGCGGTTCGAGCCAAGGCGCCGGGCTGCATAAGCGAAACACTCGTCCGATCCGGAATCGAGCCAATGTGCATCGTCGATCACCAGCAGCAGGGGTTTCGCGCGAGCCGAGATCTGCAGCAGTCCCAGAAATGCAGCGAATGTCGCGAACCTCTCGCTGCTGGTGCCCGGCGCGGAACCGAGCGCCAGGGCCGACTCGATCGCACCCCTTTGCGGGTCGGGAAGTTGGTCGAGCCCGTTCAGGAGAGGTGCCGCCGCTTCGCCCAGCGCCGCATATGGAAGGTTCGCCTCCGCTTCAATCCCGGCAACCCGGACCTGTGTCAGTCCATCCAGCGGCGCAGTCGCGGCGTGGAGAAGAGCCGTCTTGCCGATTCCGGGTTCACCGACCACCAGGACCGAACCACCGCTGCCATTGCGGGCACCGTCCACAAGATGATTGATCCGGCCGATCTCGGCTGCTCGTCCGAGAAACATGACTATTCCACTATATCCACCGTCTCGAACTAGGTGGTCACCCGGTGCTTTTTTCTCTGGCCCCTCATACAGTCGTCCTCAGCTTAGGTAAATCCATACCGGAAGCCAAATACGAGGAGAGATGATGAGGCAGATATTCGCAGCAATCGCCCTGAACGGAACGCTGAAACAGAAGGATCGGCCAGATTCGCACGGCCCGAAGGCTCGTCGGCGCTCGAATGTCCCCAGTCGCCGGGATCAGGATTGAAAGTGGCGGCAGAGGCCCGTTTCGGCAGATCAGCCCCTGAGGTGACAGTTGGTGCGCCGCTGTCTGTGACCGGGATGCTGGTAGCAATTCTGGCTGGTTGCCTGCTCGCCCTGGCCGGACTTGCAGCCGGCCCGGTGGCCGGAGACGCTTCGGCCTCCTCGATAATCGTCAATACCGTCGGCGACGCCAGAACCGATGATGGTGTCTGTTCGCTGCGGGAAGCGATCGTCGCCGGGAATTCGAACGCTGCCTCCGGGTCGTCTCCCGGCGAGTGTCAGGCGGGCGAGGCTGACCCGGTGGTTGATCGGATTGATTTCGCCTTCATCGGCATGATCTCACCGGGTTCCTCGCTTCCCGTGATCACCGAAATCCTCGACATCGACGCCACGGGAGTTCCGGGGGAAGTGCGACTCGACGGCGACAGCATCGCCGTGCCCTATCCGAGCGGATTCAGCGTCAACGCAGACGGTTCAACCATCCGCGGCCTCACGATCACGTCCTTCTACATCGGGGTCGACCTCGCCGATGTGTCAGGGGTGACCGTGAGCGACAACCTGATCGGTACCAATGCGGCGGGCTCTGCCGGCCTCGGCAACGTTCTGAATGTGAACATAAACGACGCCGCCGACTCCCTGATCAAGGACAATACGATCGCCGACGGCGCCTACGGAGTCCGCATTGTCGACTCCGGAAGCAGCGGAAACGTGATCGTCGGAAACAGGATAGGTACCGATCCGACCGGGGCCTTTGCCTTGCAGAACACCGACGGCATCGACATTTCGCGTGGAGCTTCCGACACGCGTATCGGCGGCCTGACACAGACAGCCGAGAATCTGATCTCTGGCAACTACGACAACGCAATCAGCGTCAAGGCCGAAATTGCAGGTGACATCTCCGGTACCCGCATCCTGGGCAACCGGATAGGTACTTCGCTCGACGGTTGGACGGCCCTTGCCAACGGGCAGCTGGCCACAGACAGTGCGGTCGCGATCGTCGGTGACGTCCACGACGGCGAGATCCGTGGAAACCTGATTTCAGGAAACTCCGGAAACGGGCTCCATTTTTCCGATTCCCTGGTGCAGCCCGCGGGGTCGAATGGACCGACCGACAACGTGATCGCCGGCAATCTGGTCGGACTCAAAGAAGACGGCGAAACGGTTCTGCCCAACGGCGGCTCGGGCGTCTGGCTTGAATCGAACAACGGACATCCGGCGGTCGGAAATCGTCTGGGCGGCCCGACTGGTCCGATCGTTCGCGGATCCGTCTGCTCTGGTGACTGCAACGTGATCGCTGCCGATTCCGGACCCGCGGTCAAGCTCTCGGGGACGGATCTGCAGGGGACCACGGTGATCGGGAATCACATCGGCTTTGGATTGGACGGAGTTGGCGCAACTGATGGCGGCGATGCCGGGATCCTGCTCCAGGGATCTACCGGGAGCCAGGTCGGTCAGCCGGATGCGCCCAACTACATCGCCGCTGCGCTCGACGGCATACGGATCGAACCCCCGACGGTGGATGCCATTATTCAGGCGAACTGGCTGGGCGTCCGTCCTGACGGCGCCACCTCTCCTGCTTTCGCTTTCACTGAACAGGGGATCGATGTGACCGGAACCGAGGCCCAAGTCGGGGGGACCGGGCCGGACCGCGGAAACCGGATTTTCGGCGCTACGGAGGAGGGAGTTCTGGTAGGACCCGGGGCCGAACGGGTCGCGCTGCTGGGAAACCTGATCGAAGAAAGCGGTGATCTGGGTATCGACCTTGATCCCGTCGGGGTGACCAACAACGATTCCGGCGGGTTGGATGCCGACACCGGAGCCAACGGACTCCAGAACTTCCCCGAACTGGAAGCGGTTCTGGGTGGTGCCGAGACCAGGATCGCCGGTCGCCTGGAAAGTTCCGCCGATACGGGATTCCGCCTCGAGTTCTTCTCGAACCAGATGGCTGATCCGAGCGGCCACGGTGAAGGCGAAGGATTCCTCGGAGCGGTCGAAGTCAGTACCGATAACCAGGGTCAAGCCGAATTCATCACTACGGTCTCGCCGGTGCAGACGGGCCCCGACAGCATGATCACGGCGACTGCTACCAGTCTGGACGCAACCGGTGCGCCGGTGGCCACCTCGGAGTTTGGCGCCGACCTGCTCGAGGGGGATCAGTGCGACGCCTCCCCGACCACGGGAGACGATGTGCTTTGCGGAACCGGTGGAGTCGATCTGATCGACGGGCTCGGTGGCGACGACGTCATCTTCGGGCTGGGCAGTGGAGATCAGCTGGACGGATCTGAGGGGGACGACCGGATCCTCGGCGACGAAGGCGGCGACACACTCACCGGGGGCAGTGGTGAAGACCAGCTGTTCGGCGGAGCACAGAACGATCTTCTGAACAGCCGGGATGGGGGACAGGCCGACCTCGACGACTGTGGCACTGGGAGTGATGAGGCGATCGCCGACGAGGCCGACACGTTCAGCGGCTGCGAAGCCACTTCAAACGATACGACCGCGCCCGAGACCACGATCGACGGCGGGCCGGCCGACGGCTCGACACAGGAGACAACCTCGGCCAGCTTCCCGTTCAGCGCGAGTGAGTCAGGGTCAATCTTCTTTTGCACGGTCGACGGAGGTGCGGCGACCGGGTGCGCGACTCCCTATGTCCTGACCGGACTGGCCATCGGTTCGCATACCTTCACGGTGGCCGCAACCGATTCCGCCGGCAACTTCGATCCGAGCCCGGCCGCGATCACCTTCACGGTGGTTGAGCCCGTGCCCGTGGATTCGAAGGCGCCGGTCCTCACGCTCAGCGGCAAGCACAACCAGAAGGACAAGAACAAGGTCGTGGTCAAGGCCAAGTGCAGCGAGAAGTGCGACCTGGCGGCGACCGGCTCGATCAGGGTCAAGATCCTCAAGCGCAATGGCAAGCTGAAAAAGATCAGGAAGTTCAGCCTGAAAGAGGCGAAAAAGAAGAACGCCTCCTCGGGTAAAAAGCACAATCTGAAGCTGAAGTTCACCGGGAAGACCCGCAATAAGCTCTCGAAGGTGATCCGCCGGAAAAGGTCGAAGGCGACGGTCAAGGTGACCGCCACCGACGCGGCCGGCAACAAAACCAGCAAGAAATTCAAGGTGACGGTCAAAAAGCCGAAGAAGGGAAAGTAGGGGTGGAAGTTGCGTTTCTCAGCTAGATTCCGCTAGATCGTCTTAGGCTGTTGAGGGCTGGTCTCTCCAAAGGCGCAGACGCAGCCAGATCACTACACCCGAAGCCGAGCCGACGGAGCGAGCAGATGACACGGACCCGCATTCACAACCTCTCTATATCGCTGGATGGTTTCGCGACCGGTGAGGTCCAGGCTTTCGAGAGACCCATGGGTCACGCCGGCCATCGGCTGCACGAGTGGATGATCGCCACCCGCTTTGGCGCCCCGATCATGGGACACGAGGGCGGCACCACCGGCGTCGACGACGCCTTCGCCCAGCAGAACGAGCCGGGCATTGGTGCCGAGATCATGGGCGCCGGCAAGTTCGGCCCGCCGGGCTGGCAGGACGACGTCGACTGGAAGGGGTGGTGGGGACCGAGCCCTCCGTTCCACACACCGACCTTCGTCTTGACTCACCGTCCGCGTCCCTCGATTGAGATGGAGGGTGGTACCACCTTCCACTTCCTCGACGCCGCACCGGCCGAGGCCCTCCACGCGGCCCGTGAGGCGGCCGACGGGAGGGACGTCCGCATCGGAGGTGGCCCGACCCTCGCGCGCGACTTCCTCGCCGCGGGCCTGGTCGACCACATGCACCTGGTCCAGGTGCCGATCGTGCTCGGCCGAGGCGTCCGGCTGTGGGACGGCCTGGAGGCGCTGGAGGAGGACTTCGAGACCGAGGCCGTGTCGGCGCCCAGCGGGGTCACGCACCTGACCTTCGACCGGAAGACCTCGTAACCAGGGCGCATCCCGATATGGCTCGCAAAAGGTAGACGGCCGACTTGGTGAGCGAGTGGGCGGTTCCTCAACAATCCAGATCAGAAACACGGGACTGTATACTGAATCCGTATGCGGAACCGACTCTCTGACAGAGGCCAGTTGACGATCCCGAAGGCTTTGCGGGACCGCTTGGGGATGAAGCCCGGAACCGAGCTCGAATTCGAGGCCGATGGAGGCCGCATCATCATCAGCAAGGCGTCTCAGAAGGCTTCATTGAGGTCGGTGGTGGGTGTGCTGCGCGATGGCAGGCAAAGCGATGAGGTGATTCGGGAACTCAGAGGCGACGTCGACATTCCCAGCCAGTGATCACAGCAGTAGATACCAACGTCCTTCTCGACATCTTTCTTGCCGATGAGGCTTTTCTCGAAGGGTCGCTCTTGCGCTTGGAGCAGGCGGCCGACGAAGGTCTGTTGGTGGCGTCGGAAGTCGTCTGGGCGGAAGTGGCCGCAGCTTTCGACAGCTCGAGAGATGCCGAGCAGGCACTGGAGACGATCGGCGTCGTTTTCTCGCCAGCCGATGCCGAGGCCGGTCTACTCGCAGGCGACTCCTGGCGGAGCTACCGCAAATCCGGGGGCGGTCGCGACCGTATGATCGCTGACTTCCTGATCGCCTCCCACGCGGCTGTCGCTGCTGACCGACTCCTGACCAGAGACCGAGGCTTTTACCGCTCCTATTTCGAAGAACTGGAGATTCTCAGCCCCTGATTGATCGGTAATCGCTCAGAATTCCAGACGTTGGCTTCATCCGAACCCGCCTTGAACAGGCGTGAGGTTGCGGTTATACTTATGGTATGAAGAC
>JBBRVF010000109.1:0-5471 GCA_038247145.1 Solirubrobacterales bacterium
GTGAAAGAGCATAATTCCAAATATTACAATATTCAAAAATTCTAATATGTTGGAGGCGTGGAGAGGGGCCCTATCCGACCGCGCAGCGGTTCATGCCTCAGGCCAGGCAGGGATCATGGATCAGCCGAATCCTGTCGGGCCACCGGAACCCGGTCCGCCCGATCTCCTACTGGACGACGTCGATCGCGTCGGTGGTCGAAAGGACCCGGCCCTTGTTACCGATGGCGCGGACGCTGACCTGATCGACCGGTCCGCCGATGTCGATGCGGGTCTCGAAACTTCGTTTCGTCGCTGATCCTGCCAGTGCGAATCCTCCGCTGCCGTTGCCTTCGGACTGGCGCGCGCCGTAGAGCAGCTTGCCGTTCTTCGTGAACCCGGAGAAGTTCGGCTCCGAGCCGTAGCCGACGAACACGTTGCCGTCGCGACGCCTCGGGAACTGCTTTGAGTTTCCCTCTCATTGGATGCACCAACACACGAGTCAGCCATTCTGACCCCCCGGCACGAGTCAGCCATTCGTACCCCTCCAGTCAGAACGATTTCTGCGCGTGACCGTGATGCCTCCCGCAGCGATACGCTCTCGCCCATGCTCGAACGACATGACAGAGAAGAAGAGAAGCGCGAAGCCGAACGCCCGGTTGACGAAGCCGGCGGCGGCGAGGCGGAAGGTTTCGAGATGGCCGAGGAGGCGCTGAGGCGCCAGGCCGAGGGGTCCGACGAAGATGGTGGCCCGCTCGAGAACGCCGGACCGGTCGAACCCGAGAACCCGGACGCGACCTACGGCGAAGCCGACGAGGAGCACAGCTCCGAACGCCCCGGCGACGACCACGCCTGAGTTCTAGCGGCGCTTCTTCTTTTTCGGCAGCCTGTACTTCTGGTAGACGCTGCGCAGGCCGTCGCGCACGATCGTCGCTTCGCCACGGGCCGTTGGGCGCGGCCGCGAGCAGGCCTTCATCCAAGGCGATCGCGCCGAAGTCGAGCGAGTCCCAGATATCGCTCTGGCAGTAGTTGAGGCCGATCGTGTTGTAGATCGTCACCGGGAAGCCGGCATCGGTGGGTGCCGACACGGCGAGGATCTCTCAGTAACGCCTGTTGAACAATCCGCCGATCACCCACTTCGTGTTCTTCGACGAAACGGCAGCGCGATCAGCGGAGGTGCCGCTGGGGGCGAAGCCGGGCCCGGCGAGGATCCCGAGCGCCGCGGCGAGGGCAAGGACCACCGCAGCGGCGAGGGTGATGGTCTGGGTGCGTACGACACTGGTGTCAGAGTCCAGGTCCATTTGGGACGCATAGTGAGAAGACCGGACCACGCGTGGACAATTCTGACGAAATCATCCGAATGCTCGAACGGTTCTCAGCACAGCTCGACCGGATCGAATCGCAGCTCGAGACCCTTGCGGAGAGCAGCCGGGAACTTGAGGACCGGAGCGCGCTCGTTGCCGACGATCTGGCCGAAATCCGAAAAGACATCGCCGGGCTCGAGCCAGGGATCATATGAATGGCTCTCAACGGCGTATTTGCGACGCGAGCTGAAAGCCGCCTGCCAGCGCCGACGCTCTCCCTTTCAAGAAATCCAGGTACATCTCCCTGCGCGCGACCTCATCGCGATCGCCGGCATGTTTGCGTAGGCTGAAAACGATTCGAATGGACCCGGCCCGACTGACAAAGGTTTGCCTTGTGGTGCTCGCCGTCGCAGCGCTGTCGGTCGGCCTGCCGGCGACCCTCGCGCCTCAGTGGTTCTTCGATGACTACCCGGCCTTGACCACCTGGGTCGCACTTCTGCCTCCCTACAACGAGCACCTGGTCACCGACGTCGGTGGCCTCCACCTCGGCTTCGGCCTGCTCTTCGTCTGGGCGCTGTACCGGCCCTCACGGCAACTGATACTGCCGATCTGCAGCGCCTACCTTTTGGTCCAGTTCCTTCACTTCATTTTTCACATCGGCCACCTCGAGGACTTCTCCACCCTTGAGGCTGTCTCGCAGACGATCGCGCTGGCGGTGGTGGTTCTCGCCTCGCTGTTGCCGGTGCTGATTTTGTTCCCCAGGCGGTAGACGCCCGGCTCAGTCCCCCGCCGGCAGGATCGTCGTTGTGGTCGACGAGGTGAAGAACTCCCGGGCGGCGCGGCCCTGCTCGCGGGGACCGAAGCTGGACTGGCCCTCCCCTCCGAATGGGGCGTAGAAGTCAACCCCGGGAGTCGGCGCGTTGATCCGCCGCAGGCCGCAGTCGAGCTTCGAGGCGACCGCGGCAGCCCGGCCGAGGTCGCGGCCATGGACCGCCCCGACCAGGCCGAACCTGGTCGCGTTGGCGGCGGCCACGGCGGCGGCTTCGTCTTCGACCCGAAGAAAGGTGAGCAGCGGGCCGAAGGTTTCTTCCTGGTTTACAGTCGCGGTCGCACCGTCCTGCCGCAGCAGGGCAGGGCTTACGAAGTGCCCGGTTGCCGACGGTCCGCCGTGGCGTCCGTTGTCGGACCCGCCGCCGCCGAGCGTGGCCCGCGCCGTTTCGGTCGCTCCGGCCGCCAGCGCAGCCGAGACCGCGTCATCGAATTCCTCCGCCGCGGCGGCGCTGATCAACGGGCCGACCGTGACTCCTGTCCGCCGGGGATCGCCGACCTCGAGCTGGACCAGTAGCTCGGCCAGTTTCTGTTCGAGCTGGTCGGCGACCCCGGCCACCGCGACAACCCGGCGGGTAGCCGTACATTTCTGGCCCGCATAGCCCATCGCTCCGCCGACGATCACCGCGGCAGCGGCGTCGAGGTCGGCGTCTTCGAGCACGATGGCCGGGTTCTGGCCGCCCATCTCGGCCTGGGCCGGAGCGGCTCGCCGGGCCATCCTTTCGGCGACCGAGATCCCGGTGCCGGTGGAGCCGGTGAAGGTGACCGCAGCGATGCGCTCGTCGTCGAGCAGCTCCCCGGCCCGTGAGCCGGGAATGACCAGCCCTCCGAGCACGCCGTCTGGCAGGGCCTCGGCAGCGCAGTCCTGGAGCAGGGCGGCGGTGGCGATCGCCGGGCCGGCCGGTTTGATCAGCACGGAATTCCCGTAGGCCAGGGCCGGAGCCGACTTCCACAGGGGGATAGCCAGCGGGAAGTTCCAAGGGCAGATCGCGAAGACCACGCCGAGCGGCTCCCGGCGGACCACCACCCGCGCGCCCGGTGTCGATCCGGGAAAAGTTTCGCCGTCCGGATCGAGGGCGACCTGAGAGTAAAAGCGCAGGATTGCCAGCGCCCGCTCTACCTCTGCTTCGGCTTCGGCCACCGGCTTGCCGACCTCGCGGATCATCAACTCGGCGAACTCGTCGCGCCTGGCGGCGATCGACTCACCGAGCGCTGTCAGTGAGCGCGAGCGCAGCATCGCGTCGGCCGCCCAGGAGCCCTGCGCTTCGGCCGCGACATCGACCGCCGCGTCGACCGCGGCGGGGGAGCTGACCTCGACCTCGGCGACCACGTCGGAGGGATCGAAAGGATTCGTGCTCTTGACTCGGTCCGCCATCAGGCCACCTTCTTTCTCTTCTTCTTTCCGGGGGTCCCCACGACCAGGTCCTCCCAGCCGAGCCCGACCGCCGAGTCGCGACCGCCCTCCTGCTCGAGCAGCAGGGCCGAGGTATTGACCAGGTGAGACTTCATCGCCGCGGCCGCCGCATCCGGGTCGCGTGCTTCGAGGGCTCCGAGCACCGCGCGATGCTCGGCGACGATGTCCTTCAGCGAGCGCGTGCGGTCGACCGTCGACACACCCCGGGTAAGGATCAGGTCGCGCAGGGAGTTGACGTAATCGGCGAGCCTCGCGTTCCCGGATGCACCGTTGATCAGCTCGTGGAAGACGCGGTCGTGGAGCATCATCTCCGGCTCGTCACCGGCCTTGGCCGCCTTCGACATGCGCTTCATCTCGGCTCGCAGCAGCTTCAGCCCCTCGTCACCGATCTGGGAAGCGGCTTTGTATGCGGCCGGGACCTCGAGCAGGATCCGCAGCACCAGGATCTCTTCGAGGTCGTGGACAGAGGTTTCGAGGATGCGCACCCCGCGGTTCCTTTCGAATTCGACCATGCCGGCGCCGGCCAGGTCGATCAGCGCTTCGCGCACCGGAGTGCGTGAAACCTTGAAGATGTCGGCCAGGGTCTGAACCGAATGGAGTGATCCCGGGGCGAGTTGGCCGTCGATGATCGCCTGGCGGATCGAGTCGCGGACCCGGTCGGTCAGGCTCGACTCGGCCTTGATCTCCTTAAGCGGGCTGTCGGCGGGCATCAGTCCTGCTTTCCGTTCACTTCGTCCAGACTGATTGTGCGGCCCTCTTCGGCGGAACGGTAGGCGGCCTCGATCAGCGCGACCGTCTGCCGTCCCGCTTCGATACCGACCTCCGGATCTTCGCCGAGTGCGAATGAAGCCAGGATCGCCGACACCGATCGCCGGACCGAGTCGTCCCAGCTGTCAGCGACAGGATCGTCGAGCCACCTGCCGCCGATCCGGGTCCGCAGCTGGGTGTCACCGGTGAGGTCGCCCTCGAAGAAGGCTTCGCAGCCACGGACTTCAGCCATGCCTGTCGAAGCCTGGATCTCGATCCGGTCGTCGAATACGCCGTCGGGGCCGTGGTAGGAGCCCTGAATCACCCCGGTCGCACCGCTCTCGAAAACGAGGCTCAGCGAAAAGGAGTCCTCGCTGCGCGGGCTATCCATGGTTGCGCCGACGCTCGCCACCGACCCTCCCAGGGTCAGGGCCATGTAGACCCTGTGGACGCCGGCGTCCATCAGCAGCCCGCCCCCGACCTGGGTGGAATCCTCGCGCCAGCCTCCGTATTTGCCGCCCATCCAGAGCCGTTCGTAGATCGAGCGGATCTCACCCAGATCGCCGGCGGAGATCATCTCCGCCAGCCGCCGGTGGGGCTCGAAGAAGACCTGGTTGTGGGACACACCCACCCGACGGCCGGCGGACCGCGCCGCCCTGGCGATCGCATCGCAGCCTTCGAGGTCGGTGGCAACCGGCTTCTCCAGGATCACATCACAGCCGGCTTCGAGGGCTGCGCTCGCAACCGGCACGTGAAGGTGGTGAGGCAGGCAGACATCGACCACATCGACGCTGTCACCCGCCAGCATCACCCCGACGTCGGAATGGATTGCCACCGAGTCCTCGACGCTCTCGGCGGCCAGGTCGCGGTCGAGCTCGCAGACCGCGACGAGCCTGGCGTGGGGCGAGGCCTCGATCGCCTGCAGGTGAAATTGGCCGATCTCGCCGAGGCCGCAGAGCGCGGTCCGGAGCTCACCGTCGGTGTGGCTCATCCGGCCTCTCCGAGCAGTGCCGCGACCTGGCTCCGGCTGAGCCTCGCCGCAGCCTCCGGATCCTCGCCCAGTACCTGCTCGTAGTAACGATGGGCCTCGAACTCGACCGAGAGGGCGCCTTCGTAGCCGACTTTGTCGAGCGTCTCGAAGACCTCCGGCCATGGAACCTTTCCTTCCCCGAGCAGGCAGAAGAGGAAGTCCTCGCCGTCGA